>JBBPYI010000114.1:0-3842 GCA_038200075.1 Mycobacteriales bacterium | reverse complement strand
GGCTCGATCCGGCGCACCAGTCCGGCGGCGGTCAGGGCCCGCAGCACGTCGTACACCGCCTGATGGGACACCGCGTCGAGCCGTTCCCGCACCGCGGTCAGCACCGTCTCGGTGTCGGCGTGCGGGAGGCCCTGCAGCGCAGCCAGGACGGCCAGCCGTGGACGGGTGACCCGCAGCTGAGCCCCCCGGAGCAGCTGCTCGGCGTCCGCGGGGCTCGACATGGCCCGAGTGTGGCCCACAATCTAGATCGAATCAAGTTCACCGCCGTCAGTGCGCCAGCGGACTGACACTGGTCGCGTGCTCCCACCGCCCGGGACCCCCGGCACCGACCTGCCGGTACGCGCGGTGCTGCCCGATCTCAGCGACGCCCTGCGCCGGGCGGGTACGGCCGTCCTGGTCGCCCCACCCGGCACCGGCAAGACCACTCTGGTGCCGCTGGCGCTGGCCGGCCTGGTGGCCGGCCATGTCGTCGTGGCCGAGCCGAGGCGGGTGGCAGCCCGCGCCGCGGCCCGCAGGATGTCGTCCCTGCTGGGCGAACGTCCGGGCCTCCGCGTGGCGCACACCGTCCGCGGCGAGTCGACGGTCGGCCCCCAGACGCGCGTCGAGGTCGTCACGACCGGAGTGCTCGTCCGGCGGCTGCAGCGCGACCCGGAGCTGGCCGGTGTCGACGCGCTGGTGCTCGACGAGTGCCACGAGCGCCACCTGGACACCGACCGGGCGCTGGCCTTCGGGATCGACGTCCGGGCCGCGCTGCGCCCTGACCTGCTGCTGCTTGCGATGTCGGCCACCGCCCAGGCCGACCGCCTCGCCGAGGCGCTGGGGGGCGCACCTGTCGTCCGGGCCGAGGACGCGCTGTTCGACGTCGAGCCGGTCTGGTGCCCGCCGTCGCCGCCCGTCGCTCCGGCGTACGGGCTGCGGGTCGACCCCCGGCTGCTGGAGCACGTTGCGGCGGTGGTTCGCAGGGCGTACGCCGAGACTGCGCACGACCTTCTTGTCTTCCTCCCTGGCGCGGGTGAGATCGGCTCTGTCGCGGCCAGACTGGGCGACCTCGACACCGTGCCCCTTCATGGGGGGCTCTCCCCCGCGGCGCAGGACGACGCGCTGCGGCAGCGGGCCGGCCGTCGGGTGGTGCTGGCGAGCGCGCTGGCCGAGAGCAGCCTGACGGTCCCGGGCGTACGCGCCGTCGTCGACGCTGGGCTGGCCCGGGTGCCGCGCACCGACCTGGCGCGGGGGCTGGACTCGCTCGTGACCGTGCCGGTCTCCAAGGCCTCGGCACATCAGCGGGCCGGCCGGGCCGGCCGAGAAGGCCCCGGCCGGGTCTATCGCTGCTGGTCGGCTGCCGAGCACGACCGGCTGCCTGCGCATGCCGAACCGGAGGTGGCCACCGCCGATCTGACGGCGTTCGTCCTGGAGCTGGCCTGCTGGGGCGCCCCCGGTGGCCGGGGTCTGGCGCTGCTCGACCCGCTGCCGGCCGGCGGCCTGGAGGTGGCGGGCGCCGTCCTGCGCGACCTGTCGGCGGTGGACGACGACGGGGTGGTGACCACGCGCGGGCGGGCACTGACCGCGGTCGGCGCGCACCCCCGGCTGGCCCGGGCGCTGATCGACGGCGCGCCGCTCGTCGGCACCCGCCGGGCGGCCGAGGTCGTCGCGGTGCTGTCCGACGACACGCTGGCACGTGGCAGCGACGATCTGGCCGCGGTGCTGCGTGGCTTGCGCAGCGGCCGCGACCGGGACCTGTCCACGCGCTGGAAGGACGAGGCGCGGCGGCTGTCTCGCACCGTCGGCGACGTCGCGGAGACCGATGTGCCCGCCGACCTGGCTGCCGCCCTCGTGGTGGGACTGGCGTTCCCCGAGCGCCTCTCGCGACGGCGTCCGGGTGCGGTAGCGACGTACCTGATGGCGGGCGGGACCGGCGCGGAGCTCTCCCCCGGCACCGCGCTGAGCGGCTCGCCCTGGCTGGCGGTCGCGGTCGCCGACCGCAGCCCCGGTCGACGCGACGCCCGCGTGCGCCTGGCGGTCGCGGTCGACGAGACAAGCGCCCTGCAGGCCGGCGCGACCCTGTTCTCTGACCGCGCGGAGGTTCGCTGGCAGGACGGAGATGTGCGGTCGACGCGGGTCGAACGGCTCGGCGCGATCGTGCTGCGCGAGCGGCCTGTCACGCCTGACCCGGCCGCGGCGGCCGAGGCGCTGCAGGAGGGGCTTCGGCAGGAGGGGCTGGCCCTGCTGCGCTGGACGGCCGGGGCCCGCGAGCTGCGAGCGCGCCTGGCAGCCTGCCGGTCCGGGCTCGGCGATCCGTGGCCGGAGGTCGACGACGAGGCGCTCACCGCCAGCCTGGACCTGTCGGGGGCCCGCAGTCGGGCCGACCTGCAGCGCCTCGACGTGGCAACGGCGCTGCGGGCCCTGATGCCGTGGAACCTCGCCGGCCGGCTCGACGAGGTCGCGCCGGAGCGGGTGCAGGTGGCAAGCGGGTCGGCGGTGCGGGTCGACTACAGCGACCCGGACTCGCCGACCCTGGCCGTACGGGTGCAGGAGGTCTTCGGCTGGCGGGCCGCCCCCGTGATCGCCGGGCGAGCCCTGCGGCTGCACCTGCTCTCACCCGCACAGCGCGTCGTCGCGGTCACCAGCGACCTGGCGTCGTTCTGGGTCACCGGCTACCCGGGCGTACGCGCCGACCTGCGGGGTCGCTATCCCCGCCACCCGTGGCCCGAGGACCCGGCCGCCGCGGTCGCGACCCGCCGGGCGGCCCCCCGCAGGTAGTCCTACTTGGGCTGGAGCCGCGCGCCGCCGTCGATGCGCAGCGTCTCACCGTTGGCGTAGGTGTTCACCAGCAGCTCGACGACCGCGGACGCCAGCTCCTCGGCGTAGCCGAGGCGCTTGGGGAACAGCACGTCGCGCCTGAGCTTGTCCTTGAACGCCTCCGATGCCTCCCCTTCGCCGTAGATCGGGGTGTCGATCAGACCGGGTGCCACGCAGTTGATGCGCACGCCCACGGCTGCCAGATCGCGGGCGATCGGCAGCGTCATTCCGACGATCCCGCCCTTGCTCGCGGAGTAGGCAGCCTGGCCGATCTGACCGTCGAAGGCGGCGATCGAGGCGAGCGTGACGATGGCGCCCTTTGAGCCGTCTGCGTCGACCGCCTCGGTGCGGCTCATCGCGGTGGCCGCCAGGCGGATGCAGTTGAAGGTGCCGACCAGGTTGACGGCCAGCACCTTCTGGAACGCGCCGAGGTCGTGGGCGGAGTCGTACGTGCCGTCCCGGCCGACGGTCCGCGAGGCCCAGCCGATGCCGGCGGCGCAGACCAGCGTGCGCAGCGGGCCGTGCTCCTCGGCAGCAGCGATGGCCGCCGCGACCTGCTCGGTGTCGGTCACGTCGGCGCGGACGTAGCCGCCGCCGACGGAGGCCGCCACGGCCTGGCCCGTGTCGTCCTGCAGGTCCAGGACAATGACGGAGGCGCCACGGGCCGCGAGCGCACGCACGGTCGCCTCTCCGAGGCCAGAGGCCCCTCCGGTGACGATGGACGACGTACCGGTCAGGTCGAGCACGGCTCACTCCTTGCAGGCACCCCGGCGGCGCCACCGGCGGCGAGGGTAGCGGCCGATCCCGCGGCCGCGCCCAGACCGACCTCCCGACGTAGCCTGACAGGCATGGTCCACGCGGCGGGAGTGGTGCTCGCAGGAGGCCGCTCGAGCCGGATGGGCGTCGCCAAGGCCGGCTTGGAATGGCACGGCTCGACGCTGTTGCGCCGGGTCGTCGGACTGCTGTCCCGGGGGGTCGACGGGCCGGTGGTGGTGATCCGGGCGCCCGGACAACCGCTGCCCGCTCTCCCGCCCAGGGTGGACGTG
>JBBPYI010000113.1:0-13835 GCA_038200075.1 Mycobacteriales bacterium | reverse complement strand
GAGGACCTGACCAATCCGGAGAGCTTCACCAGCATCGACATGCTGCGCGGCAGCCGCAGCTTCGATCCGTGCATGCCATGCACCACCCACGCCCACACCGGCGACGGCGAGGTCGTGCGGGAGGTCAACACCTGCTCGTGCGGCGGTGACTGACGCCGGGCTCTCACGAGCCGGAGCATCGGGGGAGGCCACGACCGACCGGGCCCGCGACGCCGCGCCGGTACCGGTTCTGATCGGCGGGGTGAGCGAGCTGTTCCAGAGCGATCTGGACCTGGGCCGGATGGCGGTCGAGCGGCTGTAGGGCGAGGACCTCGGGAACGGGGTCTTCGCCGAGGAGCTGCACTACGGCGGCGTCGCGGTGGCGCAGCGGTTGGAGGATCTGCGCCCGCAGGTGCTGCTGCTGGTCAGCGCCGTCATCCGCGGCCGGGCGCCCGGCACCGTCGAGCGGCGTCGGCTCGACCCACCCCAGCTCGACACCGCGACCATCCAGCTGGCCGTCGGTGATGCGGTCACCGGCTACGTGCATCCTGACCTCGTGGTGGAGATCGCGACCGCCTTCGGGGTTCTGCCCCCCCGCATCGTCACCTTCGAGGTCGAGCCCGAGCTGGTCGCCCCCGGGGAGGGGCTGTCCGCCGGGGGCGCCGACGCGCTGGAGCAGGTGCTGCAGCTCGTCCGGACCGAGATCCGGCGCTGCCCGCTGCTAGCGCTCGCGGCCGAGCTGCGGCCCCTGGTGGCCGATGGTCGGCTAGAGGGGGACCTGCTCGACGGTCAGCGCCTCGAGGGATTGTTCGGGGAGCCGCTCGGCGCCTCGATCCCTGGGGTGAGCGTCGCTCTGCAAGCCGTTCGGGATCTGCTCGACGAGCTGCTGCTGCTCGACGAGAACGGCCACTGGGGAAGGACGTTCGCGCTGCGTGATCGGCTGAAGCTGGGGATCGCTGGTGAGCACAGCAGCGAGGGCATGGACCACCGCGACTGGGCCCTGTGGTGGGCGTTGGTCGAGGAGCTGGACCGCCTCGAGGCGGTCGAGGCGGAGCAGCCCTAGCGGTCGAGCTGGCCGAACAGCTTCTCCGGCACGGCGGGCGGCGTCTCCGGCGGTTCGAGCATGCCGAGGTTGTGAGGTGGCACGGCCACGCGGTTGCCCTTGGCGGTGAGCAGCACCAGCGCGCCGTCGGTCAGCACGTCCACGGCCTCGCCCGTGACCTCAGGCCCACCAGGACCCATCGGGATCAGCCGGGCCCGCACCTGCCTGCCCAGCGTCGTGCACCGCGGGCGGTAGTCGGCCAGGACCTGCTCCGGGGACTGCGCCGTACGCCGCTCGAGCGCTGTGAGGAAACGGTCCAGCAGGGGCCCGCGCGGCGGCTGCGGTCGCTCCAGCAGCACCGTGACCGTGACCCACTCGGTGCGGCCTGGTCCGAGCTCCACGTAGACGCCGAGCCGGGCCAGCGGCTCACCCGAGGCGGTGTGCACCTCGTCGGGCCACGCCAGGACGGCGGTCTCGTCGTCGAGCACGTCGTGCAGCGCGAGCAGCGCCGTGGTGTACGGCCAGCCCTCACGCTCCAGCTCCAGCTCGGGTCGCAGGATCGCGGTCGCACCGATCCCGCGGCCCGGTTGCACGGTCCACGGCAAGCCTCCGCGGCCGCGGGGGGAGGCCTGGTAGTCGGCGACGACAACCGCTCCGGACGGGGCCCCCTGCCGGGCCCAGGCCATCGCCATGGCCTCAGTCGACAGCACCGCGGGGTAGGCGCGCACCTCGCGACCCAGCTGCGTCGACAGGGTTGCCTCGTCCAGGTCCGGGGCGGTCACCGCCACTCCTGCGCCTGCCCGGCGGTCGCGGCAGCCTCGTTGAGGGCAGCGGCCAGTCGCTGCCACTGCGGCATCGCGAAACGGGCCATCGCCGAGCCGAACACCGAGTGCAGGCGGGCGGCCTGCTCCTGTGGTCGGCTCGCCGTCCCCGCAACCACCGCCGCGACGATCTGCGCGTACGCCCGGGGTGGCAGCTCCACGACGACGTGCAGCAGGCTCTCGGCGAGGTCGTAGGCGACGCCTGGCCGGTTCAGCACACCCGTCAGCATTCCGCGGACGACGGCGTCGCGTTGCGCAGTCGGCAGCTCACCGGCGCGCAGGATCTCCTCGCGCAGCAGGCCAACCCACTGCTCCTGGGGGCTGTCGTCGAGCACGGTCTGCAGGTCCTCGATGGGATCGCCGGGCAGCTGTCGCCACAGCGTCTGCGCCTGGGCGCGCACGGCCGGGTCGGCCTGAGGCACGGCCAGCGCCTGCACGGCCGCCAGCCGGGCGCGAGCGGCGAGACCGGCCTCGGCGTACGCCAGGGCCAGGTTGGCTTTGGCCATCGCGTGCTCCGCCGGCCGCACGCTGCGGGGGAAGGCGCCCACTGCTGCGCGCAACGCCTCTGCGGCGGCCTGCGGCTCACCGCAGGCCAACCGCGCTAGACCGAGCACGTTCGCCGCGGCGCCGATACCGGGCAGGTCGCCCGCGACCTCGGCCAGCCGAGCAGCCTGCTCCAGCAGCGGTACGGCCGGCTCCGGCTGACCGGCGGCGAGCAGGCACGCGCCGTGGTCGCGCGCCGCCGCCCCCGCCTGCCCCGGATAGCCGGCGCCGAGGAACAGCTCCCGCGCCACGGTCCAGGCGTCGTAGGCCTCTGGCAGTCGGCCCAGGTCCTGACGCACCAGACCCAGGTTGTACGATGCGGCCGCCTGCTCCGCCGGCTGGTCGACGGCGGCCAGCTCGCTGGCGGCGGCGGCGAAGGCCTGCTCGGCCTCGGCGAAGCGGCCGGCGTTGCGCTGCGCGACCCCCAGCATGACGGCTGCCTTCCCCTGCTCCACCCGCATGCCGATGCGCCCGAAGACCTCGCGCGCGGCGGTGAGCGCCGCCAGCGCCGCAGTCGTGTCGCCGGTCTGCAGCAGCAGCGCACCCAGGTGGAACTGGGACGTCGCGTGCTGTGCTGGATATCGGTCAGCCGGGTGCTGCGCGATCCGTGCGGTCAGCGCATCCCGCTCGGCGGTCGTCACGACCTACCCTCGCCGGGTGAGCACCCGATGAGCGCTGTGGTCGCCTGCTTCGGCAACGTCCTGCGCGCCGACGACGGCGTCGGACCGGCGGTCGCGCACGCGCTGGCGGCAGAGCTCCTGCCGCCCGGTGTGCTCGTGATGGAGATCGGCATCGGAGGCATCCATCTGGTGCAGGAGCTGCTCAGCCGACCGGTGGACGTGCTGCTCATCGTGGACGCGGTCGATCTCGGCCGGCCGGCGGGCACGGTGCTCGTGCAGCGCCCGGAGGTGCTCGACGTGAGCACGCTGTCGGTCGACCGGCGGCGCGACGAGCTCGCGGACATGCACCTGGCGACACCGGCGCGCGCTCTCATGGTGGCGCTCGGGATGGGGGTGCTGCCGCCCGTGACGCTTGTCGTCGGGGTGCAGACCACCGACACCGAGGAGCCGCGGTACGGCTTGTCCGACCGTACGACCCAGGCCGTGGCCGTGGCCGTGGCCGAGATTCGGCGGCTGCTGTCCGAGCACGCCGAGGTGGTGGGGCTCAACGCGGACGGGGCGTGATCTGCAGCAGCACCTGGGTCGGCGGCGGGTGCGCCGCGGCGCCGTCGTCGGGCGCGACATCCATCGCGACGAAGCCGGGGAGCCCCTCGCGCAGCGCCTCTTCCACACCGTGTCGCAGCGTGTCCGCGGCCGAGGTGCACCCCGAGCAGGCGCCGCTGAGCTGCACGCGCACAACGCCGTGCTGCACGCCGAGCACCTCGACCTCACCGCCGTGCTCGTGCAGATAAGGCCGGATCTGCTCCAGGGCGGCCGAGGCGGCGCGGACATCGTCGACCCCCACCCCGTAGGCCTCGAACAACCAGTCGACGGCTGGGTCGTCACGCAACGACGGCAGGGCCGGGCCCAGGCTGTCAGCCAGCCGGGTGATCGCCATGCGGTGCACGGCATCGACGCCGTCGAGCAGCTCGAAGACTCGGTCGCGGACGTCGGGCTCGAGCTCCTCCACCTCGCCCAGCAGCAGCTCCAGCCGGTCCAGCAGGGGTCCCAGCGCCGACATCGGGGCGTCGGGCGGGGCCAGGGCCGGCTCAGCCACCCGCGGGCCGGACCTTAGTCACCGCGTAGTCGATGAGCGTCTGGTTGAGCTCGACGCCGTGCGCCTTCTTGGCGTGGGCGGCGACGGCGGCGACCAGCTGCTCGGCATCGGGTGCTGTGGCGACGTTCTTGCAGGCGACGCCGACATCGGCGCAGCGGAACTCAACAGCCATGTGGTGCTCCTCGGTGGGGGCTCAGGATGCCTGGGCGGCAGCGGGATTGAGGTCTTCGGCCAGCGCCTCCAGCGCGTCGGCCACCGCGATGAGGTCGCCGTTGATCTCACCCACCAGAGTCTTCACCGGCTCGACCCGGTGGGCGATGGAGGCCACCCCGAAGGTGACCTTGCCCAGCGTGTCGGTCAGCCGACGCAGGATGACCACGACCCAGAGCAGATAAAAGGCGAGCGCCAGGACGAGCACAGCGGTCACGACGATGGCGGCGACGGCGGCAGCAGACATGACAGCCTCTCAGCTCTGGGCGACGAGACGCCGGAGGGCGCCGACGTACGCGACGGCGTTCCCGGTGACCTCAGCGGTGATCTCGCGGGTGATGATCAGGGCCGGCACCGGCTCGACGGCGGCGGTGATCCCCACCCCGTGCGTGAGGATGTCGTCGGCGTAGCGCGCGGACTCGAGCCCCGGTCGGATGACGTAGCTGGCGAGCGCGACGACGACCGGCGCTACGACAAGCAGCCCGATCGCGCTCATGACCCACAACACGACCATGGAGGCTCCTGGTTGTCGACGGACGGTGCTCGGTGAGGCAGTGTGCTCCCTGGTAGGTGCTTTGCGCTAGTACCGTCGTCGAAACTCCGGAGGAACGGTCATGACCGTCGCCAGTCAGCTCCATCTCAAGCTCGGTGTCGTCGGCAAGGGTGGGGTGGGCAAGACGACCGTGTCCGGCCTGCTCGCCAGGGCGTACGCCGACCGCGGGGATCGGGTCGTCGCCATCGACACCGACTCCAACCCCAACCTGGGCCTGTCCCTCGGCTTGTCGCTTGCCGACACCGAGGCGGTGCCCGTCCTGCCCCGGGCCGTCGTCGTCGGCAGCGGCGGTGGGACGTCGGCCGCCGACCTGTTCAACGAATACGGTCGGGTCACCCCAGCCGGCCCGACGCTGCTGTCGGCGATCAAGGTCGCCGAGGCCGGCGCCGGCTGCACGTGCAGCGGGCACGCGTCCGTCCGCAGCCTGCTGGCCGACGCACTCGAGGACGTCGACGTCGCGCTGGTCGACATGGAGGCGGGCCTTGAGCACCTGAGTCGATCCGGTGGCACGCTGGCCCACGCCGACCTGCTCGTCGTGGTGTGCGAGCCGACCCGCAAGTCGGTGCTGACCGCGGCCCGGACCTCAGCGCTGGCCGCCGAGCTGGGCATCCCGGGTGTGCTGGCGGTCGGCAACAAGGCACGGTCGGAGGCGGACGTCGCGTTCTTCACCGAGGCGCTGGCGGCCGAGGGCATCGAGCTGGCCGGGGTGCTCCCGTACGACGCCCAGGTCGCCGCCGACGACCGGGCGGGCGCCGTCGGGATGACCCGGGTCGCCGACGACGTCGCGGCCGCGCTGGAGCAGGTGCTCGCGGCCATCGACACGGCCCGGCGTCGCGGCGCCTAGAGGTGGCCGCCGCAGCGCCTAGAGCAGGCTGCGGGCCAGGCCGACCAGCGCGCGTACGGCCGGCGCGTCGGAGGCGGCGTCCAGAGGCGCGGACCCCTGGCGTTCGGCGCTGACGATCGCCGGGTCGTCCGGGACCAGCACCGGGTCGTCGTCGGGGAAGGCCGCCCGCACCCGGGCCGCGTCCTCGTCGTCCCGGACCCGGTTGGCGGTCACGACGACACGACCGAGCCCTGCCGCGCGTACGGCGTGGGCTGCGCGGCTGCCGACCTCCAGAGATTTGGCCGTCGGCTCCACGACGATCACGACGACGTCGACAGGGTGGTCACCCAGGCGCATGACGGTGCCGAGTCCTGCCTCGAAGTCGGCCACCACGATGCGGTCGGGACGTGCGAGCTGCCCGAGCAACTGCTCAGGTGAGACGCCACATCATGGGCATCCCGGCTGGGGGTTCTGGATCGCCGTGACCACCGCCAGCCGCACACCGTCGGGGGCGTCGACGCCGAACCGCTCCACCAGGTCGTCGGCGTCGGAGGCGTGCTCCTGCTCACCTGCGTCGACGGCCTCCCGCACCGAGATCAGCTCCTCGGTGACCTGCTCCCCGAGCCCGAGTGAGATGCCGAGGTTGGGGTTGCTGTCGCAGTCCAGCGCGAGCACCGAGTGCCCGTCGCGGGCGAGGGTGCGGGCCAGGATGGCGGAGGTGGTCGTCTTGCCCGATCCGCCTTTGCCGACGACGGCGATCTTCATGCGTTCTCCTCGTGGGTGCGGGCAGCGGCGACCAGTGAGCGGACGGCCGTCGCGCTGGGTCCGTCAGGGTCGTGGTCGAGCACGGCGCGACCGGCGCGGTCGGCGTCGCCGAGCGCCGGGTCGAACGGCACCGCGCCAAGCAGCGGCAGCCCGGTGCGGCGAGACACCAGCTCTGCGTCGTCAGGGTCGCGCACCTTGTTGGCGACCACGACCACGCGGGGCCCGCTGGTCCCCTCGGCCAGACGGGCCAGGCGACGGCCGGTGAGCATCGAGGCCGGGGTCGGTTCCACCACGACCAGGAACAGGTGCGCGTAGCGACCCCACGTCATGAACGGCTGACGGGTGCCGCCGGGCAGGTCGCCGACGATGCTCCAGCCCTCGCCGGGCAGGTCGTCCAGGACGCGTTGGAAGCCGACGTGCTGACGGGCGTTGTTCCACCGCGGGCCGTGCGCCTTGCCGAGCTGCAGGAAGCGCACATCCTCGGGTCCGCGTACGGCGTACTGCTCGACCGCCGTCGGGCCCGTCATGCCGGACCGCAGGCGCCAGCGCTGGCGACCGTCGTCGTCGGCGTACTCCTCGACGGCGTCGTCGGGCAGCCCCGCGTCGGTCTGAGGGACCCCCAGCGAGAACGCCATGCCGGGCATCGGGTCGCTGTCCAGCGCGAGCACCCGGTCGCCCTGTGAGGCGAGCACGCGGGCGAAGGTGCCAGCGAGGGAGGACTTCCCCGCTCCACCCTTGCCGACGAACGCGATCCGCATGCCGGGACTGTAGAGCCGACCACCCGATCTGTCCGGTAGTGACCCGGAACACATAGTGCGGGTTACAGTCGAGGAACCCATCGAAGGAGCTCCCCGCCATGTGCCTCGGCATCCCCGGCCAGATCGTCGAGATCCACGATCCCGCGCAGCTTCGGGCCAAGGTCGAGGTCGAGGGCGTACGACGTGAGGTCTCGATCGCGCTGATCGGGCTCGACGAACCCGATCCGGCACGGGTGGGTGACTGGGTGCTGGTGCACGTCGGCTTCGCGATGGCCAAGATCGACGAGGCCGAGGCCAGGGAGACGCTCGACCAGCTCAAGGCGCTCGGCGACATGTACGAGCAGGAGCTCTCGGACTACTCGGCCGAGATCGAGGGGTTGGTGCCGGAGCAGGCAGGGGCGGGCGGCACCCCGTGACGGCCTCCACCTCGGTCCGCCCGGACGCCGTCGGGCTTCCCGAGGGCCTGCCGGACGACCTGGCCTCCACGTCCCTGGCGCTGGCCCGACGACTGCATGCCGGCGCGACGATGTGGTGCGCCTCGCCCGCCTGGCCGCACCACGCTCAGCACGTCGCGGTCGAGTTCGTCCACCCGGTGATCGTCGGGAAGCCTGCCCTGCCCGCCGTCGCGCTGCCCCCGATCGCGCTGACCGCGACAGCGCGGGCCAACGCACGCCCCGGCGACGTCCTGCTGGTGATCGGCCCGAGCGATGACGCGGCGATCGGTGACGTGCTGCTCCGGGCCCCGGCCTGGGGCGTGACCACCGTGTGGGTCGGGTCCGGGCCACGGCCGGCTGCCGGCTCGGCCGATCACGTGCTGTGGCTGCCCGACGACACGAACGCCGCGCACGACGGGCGCTTCATCCTGCTCTACCACCTGCTCTGGGAGCTGGCCCACGTCTGCCTCGAGCACGCGGGAGCCGGCGGCGAGCTGCTCGCGCCTGCAGAAGCCTGCGACGGACCGGTGTGCATCACCTGCTCCGACGAGGGCCGACTCGCCGAGGTTGTGCGGGTCTCCGGCACCACGGCGCGCGTACGGACCGCCGACGGGAGCGAAGACGTCGACTGCACGCTGGTGGGACCGACGTCGGCGTACGACCTGCTCGTCTGCCACGCAGGCATGGCCATTACCCGGCTGGTGGCGACATGAGTTTCCTCTACCCGATGCTCGAGCAGCAGCAGCCCGACGCGGCGACCCTGCTGGCCGACCTGGCCGCCTCAGCGCAGGCCAAGGCGGTCGAGAGCGGCCGGGTGTGTGCCGGCGCGCTGGCCGACGGCGAGGAGCGGCTCGAGCGCGCTGCCGTGGCGATCGCGATCGCCCTGCAGGCCGGGGGCCGGTTGCTGTGCTTCGGCAACGGCGGGTCGGCGACCGACGCCGCCGGCCTTGCTGCGCTGTTCGCGTCGCCGCACTCCGGTCAGGCCGTGGCTGCCCGCTCGCTGGCCGCCGATCCGGCGGTGCTCACCGCGCTGGCCAACGACATCGGCGTCGACGCGATCTTCGCGCGCCAGCTGATCGCCCATGGTCGCGCCGGCGACATCGCCCTGGGACTGTCGACCAGCGGGGGGTCGGCGAACGTGCTGCGCGCCTTCGCCGAGGGCCGACGCAGGGGCCTGCTCACCGTGGGTCTGGCCGGCTACGGCGGCGGTGCGATGGCCGCCGGTCCCGACCTGGAGCACTGCCTGGCGGTCGACGCGCAGAGCGTGCACCGCACACAGGAGGCTCAGTCGGCCGTTGCCTACGCGCTGTGGCAGCGCGTCCAAGCCCATCTGGAGGAGACGCCGTGAAGTACGTCGACGAATACCGCGACCCGGCTGCGGCGCGGCATGCCGTACGCCGTATCACCGAGCTCGCCGAGGGTGGCCGAAACGGGGTGCCGTACGCCTTCATGGAGGTCTGCGGCGGACACACGCACACCATCTACCGGCACGGCATCGAGCAGCTCCTGCCCGAGACCGTCGAGCTCGTGCACGGCCCGGGCTGTCCCGTGTGCGTCATCCCGATGGGTCGCGTCGACGACGCGATCAGCCTGGCCATGCAACCCGGCGTCATCTTCACGTCCTTCGGCGACATGATGCGGGTGCCCGGCAGCAGCTCCAGTCTGCTCGAGGCCAAGGCACGCGGCGCCGACGTCCGGATGGTCTACAGCCCGCTCGACGCGCTCAAGATCGCGCTGGCGAACCCCGACAAGAAGGTCGTCTTCTTCGCGGTCGGCTTCGAGACGACGGCCCCGTCCACCGCGGTCACCCTGCTGCGGGCCCGCGAGCTCGGCGTGCAGAATTTCAGCGTCTTCTCCAACCACGTCACGATCGTGCCGCCGTTGAAGGCGATCCTCGACTCCCCGGATCTGCGGCTGGACGGCTTCCTGGGACCGGGTCACGTGAGCACCGTGATCGGCAACCGGCCGTACGACTTCGTGCCGCAGCGCTACGGACTGCCCCTGGTAACTGCCGGATTCGAGCCGTTGGACATCCTCCAGGCCGTCGTGATGCTGCTCCAGCAGTACGCCGACGGGCGCTGCGAGGTCGAGAACCAGTACAACCGGGTTGTCCAGGACGAGGGAAACCCGATCGCGCTGCGCATTCTGGAGCAGGTCTTCACGCTGCGTCCGCACTTCGAGTGGCGCGGGCTCGGCTTCATCGCCCAGAGCGCGTTGGCGCTCAACGACGACTTCGCCGCCTTCGACGCCGAGCGGCTGTTCTCGGTGCCGGCCGTGCGGGTCGCCGACCCCAAGGCCTGCCAGTGCGGCGAGGTCCTCAAAGGCGTCATCAAGCCCTGGGAGTGCAAGGTCTTCGGCACGGCCTGCACGCCCGAGACCCCGATCGGTACCTGCATGGTGTCCTCGGAGGGCGCCTGCGCGGCCTACTACACCTTCGGGCGGCTGCACCGCACGGCTGCCGGTCTGGCTGCGGCGACCACGTGACGGCTGTTCCCGCCCCGGACGGCCGGCAGGAGCTCGTGCTCGAGCGGGTGGAGGCCTTCCGGCGACGGAGACCGCGGCTGACCGACGACGTGATCACGCTCGCGCACGGTGCGGGTGGCAAGGCGTCGGCGGCGCTGATCGACGCGGTCTTCCTCGAGGCCTTCCGCAACGACGTGCTCGAGCCGCTCGGCGACGGCGCGCTGCTCCAGCTCCCCTCGGGGGAGCGGCTCGCGTTCTCCACCGACTCCTACGTCGTCACGCCACGTCGCTTCCCCGGCGGCTCCATCGGGCACCTGGCCGTGCACGGCACGGTGAACGACCTGGCGATGTGCGGCGCCCGTCCCCAGTGGCTTTCGGCCGCGTTCGTCATCGAGGAGGGCTTCCCCGTCGAGGAGCTGACCGCGATCGTCGCCGACATGGCTGAGGCCGCCGCCGCCGCCGGCGTCACCATCGTCACGGGGGACACCAAGGTCGTTGACACGGGCGCGGCCGACGGCCTCTACATCACGACTGCGGGGGTGGGTGTCGTGCCGGCCGACCGCCGGCTGGGCGCGGACCTCGTCCGCCCGGGTGACGTCGTGCTCGTGAGCGGGACACTGGGCGACCACGGTGTCGCGGTCATGCTCGCGCGCGGTGACCTGGACCTGGAGGCCGACATCTCGTCCGACACGGCTCCCCTGGGTGCTCTCGTGGAGGCGCTGCTGGCCGCGGCTCCCGGCACGCGGTGGTTGCGCGACCCCACGCGGGGCGGCGTCGGCACCGTGTGCAACGAGCTGGCCGCCGAGGCCGATGTCGCGGTCGTACTCCAGGAGGCCTCGCTTCCCCTGCGGCGCCCGGTGCTCGGGGCGTGCGACCTGCTCGGGATCGACCCGCTCTACGTCGCCAACGAAGGCAAGCTCATCGCCGTCGTCCCTGCCGAGCAGGCGCAGGACGCGCTGGCGGCGCTGCGAGGTCATCCACTCGGAGCGGACGCCGCCGTCATCGGACGGATCGCCGCCGAGCCCGAGCGCATCGTGCTGCTGGAGACCTCCTTCGGCGGGACCCGCATCGTCGACATGCTCGTCGGAGACCCGCTGCCCAGGATCTGCTGACCTGCTGCGGTGCTCGGCTCAGAGCAGGTCGGCCAGGGAGCGCGCGAAGGACTCCGCGTTGTCCAGCCGCGCCTGCAGCTCCAGCGTCGAGGCGGTGACGGCCCGGTGGTGGTCGCTCAGCGCGGCCTGCACTACCCGTCGGTCGATGTCGCTGGCGCCCGAGTCGACGAGCTTGTCAAGCGTCTCGAGCAGGTCCCGCATCTGCTCGAGGGTGAAGCCAAGCGGCTTCATCTGCTTGATGACCAGCAGGCGGTCGACGGCAGCGTCGGTGTAGAGGCGAAAACCGCCGGGGCTGCGCTCGGCCGCCGGGAGCAGGCCGACCTCCTCGTAGTGCCGGACGGTGCGCAGGCTCAGACCGGTGCGCTCTGCGACGTCGCCGATCTGCAGCAACCCCCGGGTCGCGCCCGGGTGACGAGTGCTCATCAGTGCGTGCTCAGCTGCCCGGCGAGCCGGGTGTGGATGCGGGCAGAGGACTCGTTCAGGCCGACGATCTCGACGCTTTTGCCGCGCCGGGCGTACTTGGTGGTGACGGCGTCGAGCGCAGCGACCGACGAGGCGTCCCAGACGTGTGCCTGCGACATGTCGATGACGACCTTCGCGGGATCCCCGGCGTAGTCGAACTGGTAGATCAGGTCGTTGCTGCTCGCGAAGAACACCTGACCGTGCACCGAGTAGATGACGGTCGAGCCGTCGGGGTCGGTGACGCTGGTGACCTCGACGACATGCGCCACGCGCCGCGCGAACAGGACCATGGCGGTCAGCACACCGGCACCCACGCCGTACGCCAGGTTGTGGGTGGCCAGGACCACCACGACGGTGACGACCATGACGGCTGTCTCGCTCTTGGGCATCCGCTTGAGCGTTGCCGGCGCGACGCTGTGCCAGTCGAAGGTGCTCACCGAGACCAGGATCATCACGGCGACCAGCGCGGCCATCGGGATCAACGCCACCAGATCGCCGAGCGCGACGACGAGCACGAGCAGGAAGACCCCAGCGAGGAACGTCGACAGCCGGGTGCGGGCGCCGGACGCCTTCACATTGATCATCGTCTGGCCGATCATGGCGCAGCCGCCCATCCCACCGAAGAACCCGGTCACGACGTTGGCGACCCCCTGGCCCCAGGACTCGCGGGTCTTGTCGGAGTGCGTGTCGGTGATGTCGTCGACGAGCTTGGCGGTCATCAACGATTCGATGAGGCCGACCATGGCGACGCCAAAGGCGTACGGCGCGATGATCTGCAGCGTCTCGAGGCTGAAGGGCACGTCGGGGACGCCGAAGAACGGCAGGCTGTCGGGCAGGGCGCCCTCACCGCCCACCGTCGGCACGATGATCGCGGTGGTGGCCGTCAGGAGCGTGAGGACGACGATCGACACGAGCGGAGCCGGGATGGCCGTCACCAGGCGCGGCAGGCCGTAGATGATTGCCAGGCCACCCAGGACCAGCGGGTAGACCAACCAGGTCACGCCCAGTAGCTGCGGCATCTGAGCCAGGAAGATCAGGATGGCGAGGCTGTTGACGAAGCCGACCATGACCGCGCGCGGAAGGAAGCGCATCAGCTTCGCGACGCCCAGGCCCGCGAGGACGATCTGCAGCAGCCCGCCTGCGACGACGGCTGCGAACAGGTACTCCACGCCGTGCTCTCTGGTCAGCGGCGCCAGCACCAGGGCGATGGCCCCGGTGGCGGCGGAGATCATCGCCTTGCGACCACCGGTGAAGGAGATGACGACCGCCATCGTGAAGGAAGCGAACAGCCCGACGCGTGGATCGACTCCGGCGAGGATGGAGAACGAGATCGCCTCCGGGATGAGCGCCAGCGCGACGACGAGGCCGGCGAGCGCTTCCACGCGAAAGACCTTGGGGCTCAGCCATTCGGGACGACGCAGCGCAAGGGGTGTCGCGACAGTCTGGGTCATGGGCCGTTTCTGGTCGACCGGCCAACGAGCACGCCGGGATGCGCCACGCCTTCGAGAGGGGCGACGACACAAGGTCTGGGGTGGGGCCTGGGGACGACCCCGGCCGAACGCAAACCTACTCGTACGTCAGGGTTGAGTCAGCGTTGTGGACTGTGAGAGCGCTCACCGGCTCGCGATCACCCGTCTCGGAACCCGGTAGCACCGAAACGGCTCTGGCCGCTCTCCATGGGGAGAACGGCCAGATCAGACGGGTGCGCCGCCAGGGACTTAGACCCCGAACCCGCGGATTAAGAGTCGCGTAGGGCCCGACAGGGTGGGTGTTCTACGCCGGTCAGACACTGCGAAAGCTGACAATCCGCGGCTCCGTGCCCGGCCTGGTTCGGTCCAGGGAGGCAGGAGCGGTTGGCGCTGAACACGTTCTGAACACTTGATCTTGCCCGGGAGAGGCACCAGCCGATGCGGCAAGCGGCACCCCCTGACGCGGCAGGCAGGCCGCCCGGCGGGGCCCGGGGGCGCGCTGAGGCAGTCCTCGCGGGCTCCGCGCACAGCGGCATGACCGGAGGATTCGCCAGCCACGGCTCGCGGGTCCGCTGTGCTTGCACCCTGGCGGGTGCAAGCACCTCCTAGCTAGTGTCGTGCGCCGTAAATTCGTAAGATAAATAGTAGAATGGCTTATGCCACCTCGCGGACGCCCCAAGGCAGT
>JBBPYI010000112.1:0-15255 GCA_038200075.1 Mycobacteriales bacterium | reverse complement strand
GCCGGCGTGCGTCCGTTCACCGGTGAGCAGCCGGTGGTGGTGGTCCTGGCCCACCTGAACCAGGCGCCCCCTGCGTTGCCGCCGGATGTCCCGACCCCGGTGGCGGAGCTGGTGATGCGGCTGCTCGCCAAGGACCCCGCCGACCGTCCCGCCAGCGCCCAGGACCTCGCGGCCGAGGCGACAGCGCTGCGCGGCCGGCTGCAGGACGGACCGGATGCGCTGCTGCCGGTCGCCCCCCCGACCGCTGCCCGCACCGAGGTGTCGGCCGCGCTGACCACCGCCCTGCCGCCCGCTGCGGGCACCCGTCGCCTCCCGCTGCGCCCGGCTGTCCTAGCTCGGTCAACCGGCGCCCGCTCCGCCCCCGGCACGGCAGCCCGTCCCGGAGCCACCGCGCAGACGCAGCGCTGGGCCGTACGCGGGATCGCCGTCCTGCTTGGTCTTCTCGCCCTCGGCTTCGGACTGCGCAGCGCGCTCACCGGGTCCTCGGTCACGGTCCCGACCGTGGCTGCCGGCGAGACCGCCGAGCAGGCCACCGCCGCGTTGCAGGCGGTCGGCCTGAGCGCCGCCGAGGACAAGCAGCCGTCGGACACCGTGCCGGCCGGTGAGGTGGTGTCGTTCACGCCTGCGGCCGGGAGCGAGGTCGACGAAGGCAGCGAGGTCACCGTGCAGGTCTCGACCGGCAAGCCACCCGTGACCGTCACCGCCGCGTCGCTGGTCGGCCGTCCCGCGGCCGAGGTGCGCAGCGAGCTGGCTGCGGCCGGGCTCGCGCCCCGGCTGGTCCAGGACGGGACGGGCAACAAGGTCGGAACCGTCGCGAGCCTGCAGCCGGTCGGCTCGGTCCCCGCCGGCGCCGAGGTCGTGCTGCACGTCGTGCCCACGCCCGCTCCTGCGCCGGTCGTACGGGCTCCTGTCGTACAGGCGCCGGTCGTGCGGGCGCCGGCTCCCGACAAGGGTGGCAAGGGCGACAAGGGCAGCAAGGGGAAGAAGAAGTGAGCACCGCAGCGCTGCTCGGCGGCCGCTACGAGGTGGGCGAGGCGATCGGCCAGGGCGGGATGGCCGAGGTCTTCCGCGGCGTCGACGTGCGGCTGGGACGCGACGTCGCCGTCAAGATCCTGCGGGTCGATCTGGCCCGGGACCCCGCCTTCCAGACCCGGTTCCGTCGCGAGGCCCAGGCCGCCGCCTCGCTCAACGCCCCGACGATCGTCTCGGTCTTCGACACCGGCGCCGACGACGCAGGCGTGCCGTACATCGTCATGGAGCACGTCGAGGGGCGCACCCTGCGCGAGGTGCTCCAGGAGGAGGGCCGACTGCTCCCGCAGCGGGCCCTGGAGATCACCGCCGACATCTGCGCGGCTCTGGACGCCGCCCACGCGGCCGGGATCGTGCACCGCGACATCAAGCCCGCCAACGTCATGCTGACCCGCACCGGCCAGGTCAAGGTGATGGACTTCGGCATCGCCCGCGCCATCGCCGACGCCAGCTCGGCGATGACGCAGACGGCCGCCATCATCGGCACAGCCGCCTACCTCTCACCCGAGCAGGCCCGCGGCGAGCATGTCGACTCCCGGTCGGACCTGTACTCCACCGGGTGCCTGCTCTACGAGCTCATCACGGGCGCACCGCCTTTCACCGGTGACAGCCCCGTCGCGGTGGCCTACCAGCACGTCCGTGAGGAGGCGGCGCCGCCCTCGGCCTACGACGAGACGCTGTCGGAGACGGTCGACAACGTCGTGCTCAAGGCGATGGCCAAGCTCCCCACCGCCCGCTACCAGTCGGCGCAGGAGATGCGCGCCGACCTGCTGCGCGCGGCCGCCGGCGAGGCCGTCCTGGCCACACCTCGGCCCGAGCCGGCACCGCTGCTGGCGCCCGCGGCCGTCGCCTCCACCGTCCTCGCCCGGGAGCAACGACACCGCGGACGCGGCGTGGCGTACACCGTGTTCGCGCTCGTCCTGGTCGCGTTGATCGTCGGGATCGCCGTGCTGGTCAGGGGGGTGCTGCAGTCCGACACCGGACTCGTCATGGCGCCGCAGCTGGTCGGGCTCGACCAGCGCGAAGCGGTCGTGCTGCTCGCGCAGGACGGATTGCGGCCCGGCACCATCGACGAGCGCTTCGTGCCCAACGCCCCGAACAGCGCGCCCTTCGGACAGGTGCTCAAGCAGAGCCCCCCGGCAGGGATCGTGGTCCCGTCCGACGGCTCGGTCGACCTCGTGGTCAGCAAGGGCATCGAGATGGCCGTCGTCCCCGCCGACGTCATCGGGCTTTCGCGCGAGGAGGCGGTCGTGCTGCTGACCGAGCGGCGGCTCGCCGTCGGAGACGACGTCGGACGGGACGGGAACTTCCCGCGCGGCACCGTGCTCGCCGTCAGTCCCGCGCCCGGCAGCCAGGTGCCCGCCGACACGCCAGTGACCCTCACCGTCGCGACCGGGCAGGTGCAGGTGCCGGACGTGCGCGGCAAGACCAAGGACGAGGCCACCAGCCTGCTGCAGCGGGCCGGCTTCTCCGTCGGGGTGCAGCCGCGCGAGTCCACCGGTGAGCTCGACCGGGTGCTGGAGCAGGACCCGGTGAACCGGCCGGCCGGCCGCGGCACCGCCGTCATCATCATCGTGTCGGTCAAGCCGGCGCCGCCGCCCTCGCCGCAGCCCTCGCCCTCACCGAGCCCGCGGCCCGAGCCGTCGCCGTCGGCCTCACCGGCCCCGTCGCCGCAGCCGTCCTCGTCGCCTCCCCCGCCGCCCTCACCGGCGCCGTCGCCCAGCTGAGATCCGGGCAGGTCAGCCGAAGGCGGCGAGGCGGGTCGCCTCGACCCGCTCGGCCAGCGCAGGTGCGAGCCCGGCCGCGTCGGTGTCGCCGCACTGCCGCAGCCACGAGGCCAGCAGCAGATGGCCGCCCTGCGTCAGCACCGACTCCGGGTGGAACTGCACCCCCTCGACCGGCTTGTCGCGGTGGCGCAGAGCCATCACCACGCCGCCGGCCGTACGCCCGGTGACCGCCAGCTCGGAAGGCAGGGTGTCCGCCTCGACGGCCAGGGAGTGGTAGCGCGTCGCCGTGAACGGCGACGGCAGGCCGTGCAGCACTCCCGCGCCCGCGTGCTCGACGTCGCTGGTCTTTCCATGCAACAGCTCCGCCGCCCGGCTGACCGTGGCGCCGTGCGCGACCGCGATGGCCTGATGCCCCAGGCAGACCCCGAGCAGGGGTACGCCGCGGTCCTCGCACTCGCCGACCATCTCGACGCTGACGCCCGCGTCCTCGGGAGTGCCCGGGCCGGGTGAGAGCAGCACGCCGTCGTAGTGCGCGACGTCGCCGGCAGCGACGTCGTCGTTGCGACGCACCACCGTGTCGGCGCCGAGCTGGCCGAGGTACTGCACCAGGTTGAACACGAAGCTGTCGTAGTTGTCGACGACCAGGATGCGGGTCATGTCTGCGGCGAGCGCTCGGCGGGCGGCGGGCTCTTGCGCGCGCGGGGTGCCGGGGCCTTGGCTGCGACCTTCGTGGGGGCTTTCACGGCGGTCTTCGCGGGGGCCTTGCGGACGGGTGCCTTCACGGGGGTCTTGCGAACGGCAGCCTTGGCGGGAGCTTTGGCAGCGGCCTTCGCAGCGGCCTTGCGGACCGGGGCAGGGTCATGCGGCTCCCGGCTGTCGGGCTGCGGGGGCCCGTCGCCGTCCTGGCCGGAGCGGGTGCGACCGCCCGGGGTGGAGGCAGGCACCGGCTCGGCCTCCCGGGCGATCCGCTCGCGCTCCTGCTCGACCAGCACCCGCCGCAGCACCTTGCCGACGACCGTGCGCGGGAGCTCGTCGCGGAACTCCACCAGCTTGGGCACCTTGTAGGCGGTCAGCGCCTTCTTGCAGTGCGTGAGCACCTCGTCCTCGGTCAGGTCGGAGCCAGGCGCCCGGACGACGAACGCCTTGACGGTCTCGCCGCGGTAGGGGTCCGGGACTCCCACGACCACCGCGTCGGCCACCCCGCTGAGGCCGAACAGCACCTCCTCCACCTCCGACGGGTAGATGTTGAACCCGCCGGCGATGATCAGCTCCTTCTTGCGGTCGACGATGGAGAAGAAGCCGTCGGCGTCCATGACGGCGACGTCACCGGTCAGCAGGTAGCCGTCGTCGGTGAACACCCCCTGCTCGCCCTCACGACCCCAGTAGCCGCGAAACACCTGCGGCCCCTTGATCGCCAGCTCCCCAGGCTCCCCGACACCCACCTCGCGCGAGGGGTCGTCCTGGTCAACGAGCTTGCAGTCGGTGCCGGGCAGGGGCAGTCCGATCGAGCCGGCGCGGCGTACGCCCGACAGCGGGTTGCAGTGCGTCGACGGGGAGGTCTCGGTCATGCCGTAGCCCTCGACCAGCCGGCCGCCGGTGATCTTCTCGAACTGCTCCTGGATCTCTGTCGGCAGCTTCATCGCGCCCGACACGCAGACCCGGATGGAGCGCAGGTCGTGGTCCTTGGCCTTCGGGCTGTCGGCCAGCGCCTTGTAGATCGGCGGCACCCCCGGGAACATCGTCGGCTTCCAGGTGTCGATGGCGTCGAGCACCTGGTCGACGTCGAAGCGGGGCAGCAGCACCAGCGTGCCACCCAGCAGGACGGTGGCGTTCATCGCGACCGTCAGGCCGTACGCGTGGAACAACGGCAGCACGGCGAGCGCGACCTCCTTGCCCGCGACGGCGTCGGTGTCCCAGAGCCGATTCATGTAGGCGTTGCTCACGAGGTTGGCGTGGGTGAGCATCGCGCCCTTGGACAGCCCGGTGGTGCCGCCGGTGTACTGCAGCAGCGCGAGGTCCTCCTGGGGGTCGACCGCGACCTGCCGGGCCGGGTCCGAGGTCTTGACCAGGGTCTGGAACTGCTTGACCGCCGCATCCTTCGGCAGATTCGCCACGGTCTCGGCCCGGGCCTTCCTGGCCCTTCTCAACGGCAGGCGCAGCTTGAGCCGAGCCGCCCGCGGCAGGTAGTCGGCGATCGAGGTCACGACGACGTGCTGTAGTGCGGTGTCGGCGCGTACGGCGGCAACCCCGGCGTACACGCGGTCCAGGCAGACCAAGACCGTGGCGCCACAGTCGGCGAGCTGGTGGCGCAGCTCGGCCTGGGTGTAGAGCGGGTTGTGCTGGACGACAACAGCACCGAGGCGCAGAGTGGCGAAGAAGGCGATGACGTTCTGCGGGCAGTTCGGCAGCATGATCGCGACCCGGTCGCCCTTGCCGACCCCGAGGTCCTTGAGCGCCGAGGCGAACGCGTCGACCTGCTCCTTGAGCTCGCGGTAGGTCAGCGTCGCGCCGAGGAACGCCAGCGCCGTACCGCCGGGGAACGACGAGGCCGCGTCGTCGAGCAGCCGGGTCAGCGGGACGTTCGGGACGTCGTAGTCAGCGGGGACCCCCCCGGGATAGCTGGCCAACCACGGCCGGGCGGCGTACGCGCTCTGCGCAGTGCTGTTGTCTGCGCGGCGGCGGGTCTGTGGTGCGGGGCGGGGCACGACGCCTCCCATCGGGGCCGCGCCCGGCGCGCGGCGTCGGAATTCTGTCACGCGGCGGCGTACGTCATGGGCGCGCGCGGTCAGGGCTGCTCGACGGTGACCTTCCCGAACGGCAGCAGCGGCTCGACAACCGGGAAGACCACCAGGAACAGCAGCGCCACGACCACGGTCAGCAGCAGCAGCACACCGAACGACTTGCCCCCGCGACCGCCGGGCAGGGTGCGCCAGATCCAGCCGTACACCTCAGGCCCCGGCCTGCAGCGCGGCGGGCAGCCCGTCGGACTTGCGGCTGGCGGCCGTCAGGGTGGCCGAGACGATGAGCCGCTCCCGGGCGGAGTACTTCGGGTTGCAGGTCGTCATCGTCAGCAGGCGCTCGGTGGGGGTCGCATCCGGCTTGCCGGGGACCGGCAGCGTCACCTCGACCGCCGTCGGCGCCACGATCGCCGAGCCGGACACGGTGTAGGTGAACCAGCCGTCGCGGGTCTCGATGACCACCTCGGCGCCAGGCGCCAGCTCGGCCCAGCGGTTGAACGGAGCGCCGTAGGTGGTGCGGTGCCCGGACAGCACCATGTTGCCGATCGCCCCGGGCAGCGCCGTGTCGGGGATGTGGCCCGGACCCTTCTTGAGGTCCTCGACGCCGACGCCCTCCACGACGACCCACGGCTCGAAGCCAGACAGCGAGGGGGCGTAGAGCCGCGCCAGACCGTCGCCAGGCAGCGGCGCGCTCGCAGGGTCGGGAGGTGCCGGCGGGGCAGCCGGATCGGTCGCCGCGGTCGGGACGGTCGGGCGGGGCGCGGCCCAGCGCTCCTGGAGCTGATCGCCGAGCCGGTCCTGGGAGCGGGCCGTGACGACGTTGGTGACCTGCAGTTCGTAGAAGCAGAACAGCAGCACGACCACCCCGATGGTGATCAACGTCTGCCCGAGGCCGCGCAAGCCCGTGCGCACCGCGTCAGCGGCGCTCATGACCGCCTCCTCACGGCAGGGCGCGGGGCGCGACGTTGGGGAGCTCGAGCGGTCCGTCGTACGCCGGGAGGGTGACGTCCTCGGTGGTGCGGACGTCGTAGCCCAGACCGAAGCGGTCGACGTACTCGCGGAACAGCGCCACGCCCGGCTCGGCATCGAGGGAGTCACGCAGACGCGTCGAGTCCCCGATGGCGGTGACGGTGAACGGCGGGCTGTAGACCCGGCCGTGCAGCACCACCGTGTTGCCGACGCAGCGCACGGCGCTGGTCGAGACGATCCGCTGGCCCATCAGCGTCATGGCCTCGGCGCCACCGGACCACAGCGCGTTGACGACGGACTGCACATCCTGCTGGTGCACCACCAGGTCGTTGGGATCCGCCGACAGCGCCGGGCGGCCCTTGCGTCGCGGGGCGTCGTCGAGCGACACCGTCACCGCCGGCCCGGCGACCGGGACGAGACCGGCGTCGATCTCCAGTGCCCGCGCTGCGGTGGCCCGCTTCACGCGCAGGTCCTGGACAGCGGCGCGGGCCGCTCTCGCCGAGACGTCCTCACGCAGCTGCGTCGCGGTGCGCTCGGTCCGCTGCACGTCGGCGCGCTCCCGGGCGATGAGCTCGGTCAGCTGCAGCCGCCGGTCCGAACGCAGATCGGTGCCCTGCGCGGTCGAGGCACTCGTGGCGAACAGCAGACCCGCCCCGAGCGCGGTCAAGGGGACCAGCAGTGTCCACGTGCGCACGGTCCACCTCCTGCGATGCCAGTCCTGAGTGTCCAGCGACCCGGTGCGGTCCCTGCCGGCTAGACTAACGCGGTGGCCGGGATCACGACGGCTCTTGCCCGCGACCACCAAGACGAGACCTCACCGCCGACGACCGAACGGAGCAGCCGTGCCCGAGTCCAAGAAGCGGAAGAAGGCCTACACCGCGCCCAAGCCCGACGGTGTGGCCAAGAAGAAGGGCCCCAGCCCCGTCTGGCTCGCCCCGATGATGCTGGTGCTGTTCGGCGTCGGCGTACTCTGGCTGGTGGTGTTCTACATCACCCAGGGTGACATGCCGCTGGTTTCCGGGCTGCAGAACTGGAACCTCGTTGTCGGCTTCGGCTTCATCATCGCCGGCTTCGGCCTGTCGACGCAGTGGCGCTGACGGCTCCCTTCCCGCCGGTATGACACAGGTGTAGTTCTCCCCAGAGTTTGTCCACACTGTGGACGACCTGCTGCCCGGCTCAGGCGGTGGCCAGCAGGGCGCGCGCGTACCCAGGACCGCGTCGTCGTCCAGCCGCGATCCCGAAGCTGCAGCGCGCGTACGCCCTCGCCGCTGCTGCCACGGCGCATCAGCTCTCCCGCGGGGACGGGTCGCCGGAGCGCACCCGACCACCGTGCCACGGCGGGCAGCGGCGCTACAGCAGCTCGAGGATGGTGGCGTTGGCCTGGCCGCCACCCTCACACATGGTCTGCAGGCCGTAGCGGATGCCGTTGTCCTTCATGTGGTGCACCAAAGTGGTCATCAAACGGGCACCGGACCCGCCCAGGGGGTGGCCGAGCGCGATAGCGCCGCCGTTGGGGTTGACGGTCTTGTCGTCGGCGCCGATGTCCTTGAGCCAGGCCAGGGGGACGCTGGCGAAGGCCTCGTTCACCTCGTAGGCACCGATGTCGGACGCCGACAGCCCTGACTTCTGAAAGGCCTTGAGGGTGGCCGGCATCGGCGCGTGCAGCATCGGCATCGGGGCGACACCGGCCAGCACGGCGGTGTGGATCCGGGCGATCGGCGTCATCCCAAGCTCCTTGGCCTTCTCGCTGGTCATGATGAGCAGCGCGGCCGAGCCGTCGGAGATCTGCGAGGAGTTCGCGGCGGTGATCTTGCCGTCGGGACGGAAGGCCGGCTTGAGCGAGGCCAGCTTCTCCATCGTCCCGCCGGGCCGGATGCCCTCGTCGGTGCTGATCACGACGCCGTCGGGGTTGGTGACCGGGGCGATCTGCGCGGCGAAGCGGCCGCCGTCGGTGGCCTCCTGCGCGCGCTCGTGCGAGCGCAGTGCGTACTCGTCGAGCTGGGCGCGGCTGAAGCCCCAGGTGTCGGCGATGTCCTCGGCGCCGACGCCCTGGTTCGGGAAGTCCTCGCCGTAGCGGGCGATGTAGTCCAGCCCGAGCGGGCTGGCGGTGAACGAGCTGCCCATGGGCGTACGGCTCATCACCTCGACACCACCGGCGACGGCGATGTCGTACTGCCCGGACAGGACCCCGGCAGCGGCGAAGTGCACCGCCTGCTGCGAGGAGCCACACTGGCGGTCCACGGTGGTGCCGGGGACCGACTCGGGCCACCCCGCCGACAGCACGCTGGTGCGGGCGATGTCGAAGGTCTGCTCACCGATCTGGCTGACGCAGCCCCAGATCACGTCGTCGACCAGGGCGGGGTCCAGCCCCGAGCGCTCGGCGAGCGTCCGCAGCACGTGCGCGGACAGGTCGGCGGAGTGCATGCCCGACAGGCCGCCGTTCCGCTTGCCGGTCGGGGTGCGGACCGCTTCGACAATGACGGCGTCGCGCATGGGGGGCTCCTCGGTCGGGGTGTTAACGCTGGTTCACCTGGGAGTGTACGTCGCCGAGCAGGGTCGGGACCAGAGGGGGTGCGCCGACACCGCGCGTGCGCTTGATCACGAGGGGAGTGCCCGTTGACCGGCGACTTGCCTCGTGATCATGCAGCCCGTACGGGCCCGTGCACGCTCACAATCCCTCACCCACCCGACCATGATCACGAGGGGAGTGCCCGTTCGCCGGTGACCTGCCGCGTGATCAAGCAGACAGGACCACGGTCCGGACGGTGATGGCGAGCAGGAGCAGCACGGCCACCGCCACGCAGGCCGCGGCCTGGATGGTGTCGCGGCGCTCGCCCCGCGGGGCGTACGCGAAGGCCGAGGCGATCACCGCACCCGTCAGCAGCCCTCCGACGTGGGCGCGCCAGTCGATGATCGGCACCGAGAAGGTGATGACGAGGTTGACGATCAGCAGGATCACGATCGAACGGGTCTCCCCGCCGAGCCGGCGCACGACGACGTAGAAGGCGCCGAACAGTCCGAAGATGGCGCCGGAGGCGCCGACACCCAGCGTGCCCTGATCCGACACCAAATAGGACAGCGTCGAGCCGCCGAGCGCCGCCAGGACGTACAAGGTCAGGAAGCGCACGCGACCCAGCGCGGACTCCAGC
The DNA here is from genome assembly GCA_038200075.1 of Mycobacteriales bacterium. Taxonomy (GTDB): domain Bacteria; phylum Actinomycetota; class Actinomycetes; order Mycobacteriales; family SCTD01; genus SCTD01. The sequence continues at coordinate 5,643 of JBBPYI010000112.1, read as the reverse complement.
GTCGGCCCGAGCTGGGCGAGCGCGAACATGTTCAGGGCGATGTGCAGGACACCGGCGTGCAGGAAGGCAGCGGTGAACAGCCGGTAGTACTGCCCGGTGGCGACACCGGCCGGGTCTCCGTTGATGAGCACCGGACCGGCGAGGTTGGCGAAGCGCAGGGTGAGCGAGTCGGCGACGCCGGACAGCCCCAGCACGAAGACCGCGACGTTGAGCCCGATGATCGTGATCGTGACCCGACTGGTGTCACCGCTGATGCGCCCGCCGAAGACTGTCCGGCCCTGCCGGACGGTCTTGGCCCCCTCGGCGACGCACTCCGGGCACTGGAAGCCGACCGACGCCGGACGCATGCAGTCAGGGCAGATCGGTCGTTCGCACCGGGTGCACTGGACGTAGGTCTCCCGGTCGGGGTGGCGGTAGCAGACCGGTGGGGCCTGCACCCCCTCCCCGACCGGGCCCTCGGGAGCCTGGCTCAGCTGTCCACCTTCTCGATCGCGATCTCGGAGATGACGACCTCGGTGCGCGGCCGGTCCATCGCCGCCGTCGGCGTCGTGGCGATCGCGTCGACGACCTCACGGGAGGCCTGGTCGGCGACCTCGCCGAAGATCGTGTGCTTGCCCGTCAGGTGGGTGGTGTTGGAGACGGTGATGAAGAACTGCGAGCCGTTGGTGCCAGGACCGGCGTTGGCCATCGCCAGCAGGTAGGGCTTGGTGAACGACAGCTCCGGGTGGAACTCGTCCTTGAAGCGGTAGCCCGGACCACCGGTGCCGGTGCCGAGCGGGTCGCCGCCCTGGATCATGAAACCGGAGATGACGCGGTGGAAGACGGTGCCGGCGTAGAGCGAGCCCTCGCCCTTCTTGCCGGTCTTGGGGTCGGTCCACTCACCGCTGCCGTCGGCCAGGCCGACGAAGTTCTCGACGGTCTTCGGGGCGTGCTCCGGGAAGAGCTTCACCCGGACCGGGCCGAGGCTGGTGGTGAGGGTGGCGTACAGCTCGCTGGCCACGCGGGGCCTCCTGTGTCAGGTCAGTCAGTGGTCGGGCTGGTCACCGACGAGTCTCGCACGCACCCACGGGGCAGGCCCGTGTCAGGCTCCAGCAGCAGCGGGAGCGAGTGAGCCGACGAGCAGGAGGACGACATGGGTCGCAGGAGCACGCAGGAGCTGGCCGTACGCCGGACCGGCGAGCTGATCGAGATCGTGGGGGACCGAGCCGGCGAGCTGGCCGAGCGCACCGGACCGCTGCGCGACCGCATGCTCGACAGCGCCGAAGACCTCGCCGAACGGACCGGTCCACTGGTGGGCTCGGCGGCGGAGACGGTCAGCGGGGTCCTGGAGGACGCCCGGGAGCGGGGCGGCGCCGCCTGGGTCGCATTGCGCGGTGACCGGGTCGGGCCGCCGGTGGCCGTGCGCCGGTGGCCGTGGGCGCTGGGAGCCGCCGTTGGGGGCGCCGCCGTCGGCGTCGCTGTCGCCGCGCTCATGCGCAAGCTCGCGCCGGCCGACGCCCCTGGAGCCCAGGAACCACACGAGCTGCGAGCGGTCGTGGACGTTCCCGGCGCTCCCAGCTCGTCTACGACGGCGCCGGCGCACGACGGCCAGCCCGGCGAGGGACGTCCGACGCCGGCTCCACCGGTCCCCGGTGGCACCTTTCGGCTGTAGTGGCTCAGGCGCCCGTCTCAGGTGGGGGCCGGGTCTGCGCGGGGGAGCTCGGTCCGGACGGGCTGGTTCCGGGTCGACCGGACGACGGGTCCAGCGCGTTGCCGGCGGGCTCGGCGGTGCGCCCGAGCCGCTCCGCGATGGCCCGGCGCAGCAAGGCGTCGACCTGGGCCTCCGGCGGCACTCCTGTGGACATGCTGGTGCGGTCGCGCCCGGCCCGTTTGCTGTCGTAGAGCGCGTCGTCGGCCGCGCGCACGAGGGTGTCGGCGTCGTTGGCGTGACTCGGGAAGGTCGCCACGCCCGCACTTGCCGTGATCCCGACAACCGACGGGGCCGTCGCGACCGAGCGGCGCAGGCGCTCAGCGATGACCAGGGCCTCCTCGGGTCCACAGCCCGGCAGCACGATGGCGAACTCCTCGCCGCCGTAGCGGGCCGCGGTGTCGAAGTCGCGGCACTCGCACGCGAGAGCGGCGGCAACGTTGCGGAGCACCTCGTCACCGGCCTGGTGGCCGTGGGAGTCGTTGAGGGTCTTGAAGTGGTCAATGTCCACGATGACCAGGCTCAGGTGGTCGGCGCTGCGGGTCGCCCTGGCCACCTCACGCTCCAGCGTCGCCTCGAAGGTGCGACGGTTTGCGATCTTGGTAAGTCCATCGGTCGCAGCCAGGCGCTGCACCTGCTCCAGCAGCCAGGCGTTGCGCATCGCCAGCGCGGCGTAGGAGGCCGAGCGCTCCAGCCCGGACACGACCCGGCGCTGGATGCGACCGCTGCGACGGTCTGGCTGCTCAAGGACAAGCGCGCCGAGCGGTCGGCCCTCCGCCGACAGCGGCACCACGACCAGGTTGCGGGCAGCGGGCAGCAGCGAGGTCAGCCAGGGGTCCCCGTCGGGGTGCAGCTGCTGCACGAGCAGGGTCGTGTGGGTGCGTTGCGCCTCATCGACCACCTCACTGCGCCCCGGACGGCCCGGGCGCGCTGCGGTGGCCTCCGCCAGCCCCGACGACGCCAGCACCGGCAGCTGACCCTCTGGGCCGGCCACCACCACCCCACGCACGAAGCCGAAGCTGTCGACGACTGAGTCGAGCAGACTGCGGGCGATGCTGTCGGAGTCGCCGGCCCGCTCAAGCGACTCGGCCAGGTCAGTGAGAGCTTCCAGGTCGCGACGGCGTCGGCGCAGCTCACGCTCGTTGACCGCCGACAGCGCCGACGTCGAGATGGCCACGAGCCACAGCACGGTGATCATGATCACCAGCTGCTCGCCGTCGGTGGGCCCGAACTCGAGGCGGGGGCTCGTCAGCGGAAGGACGCCGCTGGTTGCTCCAGGCGGAACCTGCTGCGCGTTGTACACGGCGAACATCAGCAGCGAGTGCCACATCGCCAGCAGCAGGCCGGTGCGATAGGACGCCAGCAGCGCGACTGCCCCCAGATGCAGCAGGATCACGAAGCGCACAGGGCTGGCCAGGCTTCCGGTGTCATACCGGACGGCAGCCAGCCAGATGCCGTCGATGAACAACATGCCGAAGAACACGACGGCGGCGCAGTCGCGCCGCACCCTGTTGACCAGCTCGGCCACGGCGATCGCACCGGCGTAGCCGAGCGTCGCGGGGACGGTGTCGCCGAGTCGGGGCTGCAGCGCGTCCGGCGCCAGCAAGGCGCACACCAGCAGCAGCACGATGGCCGCGACCCGCAACAGCTGGGTGACCTTGAACCGATCAGCCAGCGGCACGGCGTCGGTGCTTCGTGTCGCCGAGCGGGCGAAGCGAGCGCGGACGAGACGTGTCGCGCGCATCAGCAGGCACCTCCGCGGCGACGGCTGAAGTGCAAGAAGTCGAGCTCAGGATCGGCGTCGATCGAAGCACCGGTCGGCCTGGGGTCGCGGCCGTCGAGGTGGTTCTGTGCCAGCAGGAACAGCAGCGTGGTGGCAAGCAGGACCAGGGGCAGGATCGGTCGCCCAATCAGAGCGAAGACTGTGTCACGGACGACGGTCAGGACGAGCACGACAGTCGCCAGCAGCAGGACGGTCCGCGCGCCACGATCCCGGCGGCAGCCATCCCCCTCGCTCGTCATGCGTGCTCCCACAGCCCGACTCTCGGGCACTGACCAACACGGACCGGGGTCACCGGAACGGACGGAGGGTCCTCCGTCGAGAAGCCATCGGCATGATGGCGCTCGGACGTTAACCGTCCAACGGCCCCAGCGGGGGCGGTTTCGCAGGTCGAGCGACATCCCCTGCCGCATGGGCTGGGCGAACGGGTGGAGCCACGGGGACTCGAACCCCGAACCCCCGCCTTGCAAAGGCGGTGCTCTGCCAGTTGAGCTATGGCCCCGAGTCGGTCAGCGCAGGTCGGGCGTCGCGGTCGCCTCGGTCCACAGGTCTTTCTCGGACTGGCCGGCACGTGAGCGCCGGCGCAGCAGGACGGCGGCGGCCGCGAGCACGGCGGCGAGCAGAGCAGGTCGTCGCACGGGGACTCCTCGCAAGCGGTGAACAGCGGTCCGGGGGTGGGCCTGGGAGGACTTGAACCTCCGGCCTCATCCTTATCAGGGATGCGCTCTAACCAGCTGAGCTACAGGCCCCGGTCGTGCGCGGGCACGGTCGGCGAGACTACACGACTGCGTCCCCTGTCAGCTGTCGCGCTCCCCCAGCGTGACCTCGATCCCCCCGGTGAACGAGGCGCACAGGTTGTACAGCAGCGCACTGAGCGTGGACAGCAGCGTGATGAGCACGACGTTGACCGCTGCGAGCACGGTTGCGCCGGTCACGATGCGGCCGCTGGTGAGCAGGATGGAGCTCTCGTCGCCGCCGGTCACCTCACGGTAGAGCTGGTTGATCGTCTCGGGCACCCCGAGCTGCCCGAGCACCGCGTAGAGCACAGCGGCGGCGACCACCAGTGAGATGCCCAGGAAGACCGACGCCAGCAGCGAGTACACGAACACCGACCAGGGGTCGATGCGCTGCAAGGCCAGCCGAGCCCGCCGGCTCTTGCCGAGCGGACGGGACGCGTCGGCTGGGCGAGACGGGCGCGGTGCCGGGCGAGGCGAACGTACGGGCGCGGGTCTGCGCGGCTCGGCCGGCACGGCCTCCGGCAGCACCGTGGTCTGGTTCGTCGTACGCGGCTCGGCCGTGGCGGGTCCCGGGACCACCGTGGTCTGGTTCGACTCCGGTGCATCCGGGCGTGCCGACGGCTGGTCCTCGGCAGGCCTCGACGGCGGGCCCGAGGACAGGGTGGGGGCCCAGCCGCTGCCGACCAGACCGGCCGCCGACGGCGGGGCCGGGAGGTCCGAGGGGCGCGGGCCCTGGGGGGAGGTCACGCCTCATCCTCCCCGTCCGTCTCGGCAGCCGGGCCCGGGGGGGCCTGATCCGCGATCTGCGCGGGCTCAGCCGGCGCGGCCGGGTCGACCGGCTCGCCGGTCTCCTGACCCGTCTCGGCGTCGGCCGCCGCCTCGCCGTTGTGGGCGACGGCGACCACCGTCGTACCCCGATCGAGCGCCACCAGCTTGACGCCGCTGGTCGCGCGGGACAGGTAGCGCAGCGGCTCCACCGACATGCGGATGACAACGCCGGCGCTGGTGATGGCGAAGATCTCATCGGCGTCAGACACGATGAGCGCACCGACCAGCCGGCCCCGCTTCTCCTCGATCCGCGCAGTGAGAACGCCTTGCCCGCCGCGGTTCTGGCGTTTGTACTCGCTGAGTCGAGTGCGCTTGCCGAAGCCGCCGTCGGTGACGACGAGCAGCGCGTCCTCCTCGTCCCGGGCGACCTGCATGGCCAGCAGCTCGTCGCCGCCGACCAGGCGCATGCCCATCACCCCGGAGGTCGCCCGGCCCATCGGGCGCAGCGCCTCGTCGTCGGCCTGGAAGCGGATCGACTTGGCCTCCTTGCTCACCAGCAGCAGGTCGTCGTCGGGGCGGCTGAGCGCCGCGGCCCCCCGCGCGGCGTCCGCGCGCCGGGTGATAGCGCTCAGTCCGCGGGAGCGGCCGGGGTGGGTCTACGGGAAAGCGGG
>JBBPYI010000111.1:0-3658 GCA_038200075.1 Mycobacteriales bacterium | reverse complement strand
GATGACGACGGTACACCGGCAGGGCAGGCCCGATGTGGGGTCAACGGGTGGCCCCACCAGGGTGTTCCGGTCACGAGTGTGCGGCCTCAGCCCCCCGCGTACACCTCGGGCTTGAGCAGCCCGACGAACGGCAGGTCTCGGTAGCGCTCGGCGTAGTCCAAGCCGTAGCCGACGACGAACTCCGAGGCGATGTCGAAGCCGACGTACTTCACCGGCACGTTGACCTTGGCGGCCTCGGGCTTGCGCAGCAGCGCGACGACCTCGACGCTCGCGGGCCCGCGCGAGCCCATGTTGCGCAGCAGCCAGGACAGGGTCAGGCCGCTGTCGATGACGTCCTCCACGACCAGCACGTGCTTGTCGACGATCTCGCGGTCCAGGTCCTTGAGGATGCGGACGACGCCGCTGCTGCTGGTGGAGCTGCCGTAGGAGCTGACGGCCATGAACTCCATGCTCACGGGCGTACGCAGGGCGCGGGCGAAGTCGGCCATGAACATGACCGCGCCCTTGAGCACGCCGACGAGCAGGATCTCGCGGCCGGCGTAGTCGGCGTCGACCTGCTCCGCCAGCTCGGCGACCTTGGCGGCGATCTCGTCCTCGGTGATGAGGACCCGCTCGATCTCGGCCGGGACCCGCGCGTCAGTCACGTCGGCAGGCTAGTCGTCCGTCGTGGCGCTGCACCCGGGCCCCTCCGGGCAGGCCGACGGCGCCCTGGCCGTGCCAGCGCTCGATCAGCGCGCGCAGCGCCTCGACGTGCGCGGAGGTGACCGCCCGGCCGCTCTGGCGCTCGGCCCAGCGCTTGAGGGCCCGCGCGCGCAGGGCGGCCGGCAGGGCGGACAGCGCCTGGCAGTCCGGCTCGTCGGCCAGGTCGGGGGTCAGCGCGTCCAGGGCGTCGGCGTCCTCGCGGAGCTGGGCTGCGGTGCGGGCGAGCGCGGCGGCGACCCCCGGCCCCAGCGCGGCCTGCAGCCCCGGCAGGGCGGTGCGGCGCACCCGCACCCGGGCGTACGCCTCGTCAGCGTTGTGCGGGTCCTCCCACGGGGTGAGACCGGCCTGCTCGCAGGCTGCTCGGACGCTCGCGCGGTCCAGGCCCAGCAGCGGCCGGCGGTAGAGCCCCCGCGTGGGGGCCATCCCGGCCAGCGCCCGGGCGCCGGAGCCGCGGGCCAGGCCCAGCAGGACGGTCTCGGCCTGGTCGTCGAGGGTGTGGCCGAGCAGGACGGCGTGCAGCGCCAGCCGGTCGGCGGCCTGCTCCAGAAGGGCGTAGCGAGCCGTGCGGGCCCGCGCCTCCGGTCCGCCGCCGACCGGTGCACCCGCGGCGGTCAGGACCTCGGCGCACAGCCCGAGGGCGCGGCACTGCTCGGCGGCCCGCTCGGCCACTGCAGCCGAACCAGGCTGCAGGGCGTGGTCGACGACCAGGGCGTACGCCCCGGGCCGCAGGTGCGCCAGCGCGGCCGCCAGGGCCAGACTGTCGGCGCCGCCGCTCACCGCGGCTGCTGCCCGCCCCTCGGGCAGGTGGGCGCGCACTGCCTGGCGTACGCCCGCTGTCGCCGGCGGCGGTCCCGTCACGCGGCGGGGCGGGGGCCGTCACGGCCGGGCCCAGCCCATCTCGGTGCCGGCCGTACGCCCGAGCCGGGCAGCCCTGGCACCGAGAACGGGGACGGGCAGGCGGTCACACTCAGGCGGCGGGGCTCGTGGTGCGGGGGTGGAGGCGGCGGACCCAGGCCAGCGGCTCGCGGATCTCCTGGCGGGTCGGCAGGGTCTCGGGCGACTCCCACACCTTGTTGAACGCCTCCATGCCGACCGCCTCGACGCAGGCGTCGACGAAGGCCTTGCCCTCGGCGTACTGCAGGGCCTTGAGGTCCAGGCCCAGCGCCTTGCGCAGGAAGCGGTCGAGCAGGCCGCCGTGCTCCTTGCGCCGCTCGTCGAACTTGCCGCGGATGTGGACGACGGTGGGGACGACCGACGGCCCGACACCGTCCATGACGTGCTCGGCGTGGCCCTCCAGCAGGCTCATGAACGCCGTGACGCGATCGAGCACGACCCGCTGCTCTGGGGTCTGGATGAGCTCGACGAACGACCCGCCGCGGGGCAGGCCGGTCGCGACGTCCTTGATCCGGCGCAGCAGCGCGGTCGGGTCGTCCAACGAGGTTGCCGACAGCAGCGCGCCGATCTCGGAGCGCACGTGATCGTGCATCCACGGCACGGCGGTGAACTGCGTGCGGTGCGTGACCTCGTGCAGCGCCACCCAGAGCCGGAAGTCGTGCGGGTCGACGCCGAGGCGCTGCTCGGTCTCCACGATGTTCGGCGCGACCAGAATCAGCCGGCCGGGGGTGCCCTCGGCGGTGAAGGCTTCGTACTGCCCGAGGACCTTGTTGCTCAGCCAGCCCAGCACCGAGCCCATCTGCACGCCGGCGATCTTGGCGGTGACGCCGGCGGCCAGGGCGTTGGGCTTGCTGTCCTGCAGCTTGGCGACGACCGGCTCGAGCACGACCTTGAAGCCCTCGACGTTGGCGGCGGCCCAGCCGGGCCGGTCCACGACGGTCGCCTCCAGGATCGGACCGGGCGGCACCAGGCCGGTGACGGCGCGGACGTGCTCCTCGGCCTGCACCGCCAGGCCGCGCAGCTCGGTGACGATCTCGCCGGCCTGCTGCCAGGTGACCTGCGGCGGGGCGGGGGCGAGACGGCGGGCGGTCGCGACGGCGAGGTCGTAGTCGACAGGGCTGACGGGCACCCCGCTCACGCTACGCCCGAACGCTGTTGCGTCCTGCCCACAGGAGCGGCCGGCGCGGCAGCGAGCAGGACGCAAGGGGGTGGTGCTGGGGTCAGCGGCAGCCGCAGGAGGCGAGGGCAGCGGCCAGGCGGTCCAGCGCGGCCTCGGCGCCGCGGGTCGCCCCAAGCGGGACGCCGTCGGCGGTCAGGTCGAAGGCCAGCAGCCGGCCGTCGGCGGTCCGGACGAGACCGGCGAGCGCGCTGACGCCGTTGAGGGTCCCGGTTTTCGCGCGTACGGCCCCGGCCGCCGGCAGCCCCCCTCCGGTGCGGAAGCGGCGGGCCAGGGTGCCGTCGAAACCCGCCACCGGCAGCCCGGACAGCAGCGAGGTCAGGCGCTCGTCGGTACCGGCGCGGGCCAGCAGTCGGGTGACGGCGGCCGGCTCCAACCGGTCCAGGCGCGACAGTCCGCTGCCGTCGACCAGCATCACCGCGTCCGCGCCGACACCCGCCTGCTCGAGGATCGGGGCGAGCACGGCCGCGACCGCCCCAGCACCGCCGGCGAAGGAGGCCGGGCGGCCCTGCGAGAGCGCGACCTGGCGGGCCAGCGCCTCGGCCAGGTCGTTGTCGCTGCGTACCAGCATCCGCTCGACCAGCAGCTCGATCGTCGGGCTCGTGACCGCGCCGAGCTCGGTGGCGCCCGGCGCCGCCGTGCCCCGGGCCACCGTGGCGCCCGGTCCGAGCAGCACCGCCAGCGCCTGACCGGCCGCGAGCGCGGGGTCGGCCTGCCGGGTCTGGCGCAGCGGACGGACCCGACCGCCGTCGAGCAGGAGCGGGCCGACCGGTGCGACCGAGCCCTCGGCGACGTAGGTCGGCTTCCAGCCCGGCCCGAGCCGCTCGCCGCTGTAGAGCGACTCGTCGACCAGCACCCGGGTCACCGCCACCCCGTCCAGGCTCT
>JBBPYI010000110.1:0-4978 GCA_038200075.1 Mycobacteriales bacterium | reverse complement strand
CGATCTCGACGTAGAGGTCGCCGGCCGGTCCGCCGCCGGGCCCGACCTCGCCCTCGCCGGACAGCCGGATGCGCATCCCGTCCTCGACCCCGGCCGGCACCTTGACGGTCAGCGTGCGTCGGGCCCGGACCCGGCCGTCGCCGGAGCACTCACCGCAGGGGTGCTCGATGATCGAGCCGAGACCCGCGCAGCGCGGGCACGCCCTGGTGGTCATGACCTGACCGAGGAAGGAGCGCTGCACCTGCTGCACCTCGCCCCGGCCGCGACAGGTGTCACAGGTGATCGGGTGGGTGCCGGGCGCGGTTCCGGCACCCGTGCAGGTACCGCAGACGACCGCGGTGTCCAGGGTCAGCTCGCGGTCGGCGCCGAAGGCGGTCTCGGCCAGGTCGCACTCCAGACGCAGCAGCGCGTCGGCGCCCTGCCGGGCGCGGCTGCGCGGACCGCGCTGACTGCCTCCCCCGCCGAAGAAGGCGTCCATGATGTCGCCGAGCCCGCCGAAGCCCTGCCCGAACGGGCTGCCCTGCTGACCACCGCCGCTGGACAGCGGGTCGCCGCCGAGGTCGACGACCTGCCGCTTCTGCGGGTCCGACAGCACTTCGTAAGCCGCCGTGACGGCCTTGAACCGCTCCTGGGCCTCCGGGTCGGGGTTGACATCGGGGTGCAGCTGGCGGGCCAGCTTGCGGTAGGCCTTCTTGAGCTCGTCGTCGGTGGCATCCTGCGCGACACCGAGAGCGCCGTAGTAGTCGGCCATCTCAGGCGCCCGCCAGCAGCTCGCCGACGTAACGGGCGACAGCCCGCACCTGACCCATGTTGCCGGCGTAGTCCATCCGCGTGGGCCCGACGACACCGAGCCCGCCGTACGCCCCGCCGTCCGGGCCGTAGCCCATCGTCACCACGGAGGTGGACCGCAGTCCCTCCACGTTGTTCTCCTCGCCGATCTTGACGTGCACGGTGGTGGGGTCGTTGACCTCACCCATGAGCTTGAGCAGGACGACCTGCTCTTCCAGCGCCTCCAGGACGGGGCGGATGGTGAGGGGGAAGTCGATGGTGTGGCGGGTGAGGTGGGCGGTGCCTCCCAGGGCGATCCGCTCCTCGGGCTGGTCGACGAGGGTCTCGAGCAGCACCGCCATGACGCTCGTCAGGACTGGCCGGATGGCGATCGGCGCCGCGTCGGGCAGGTCGGCCAGTGCGCCGGGCGCGTCGACGAGCCGGGCGCCGTTCAGGCGGCTGCCGAAGACCTGACGCAGCACGACGACGTCGTCCTCGGTCAGCGGTACGGGCAGCTCCAGCACACGCTGCTCGACCCGACCGGTGTCGGTGATGAGCACCAGGAGCAGGCGCCCGGGCGCGAGGTGCACGATCTCCAGATGGCGTACCGAGCTGCGCGAGAGGCTGGGGTACTGCACGACCGCGACCTGCCTGGTGAGCTGCGCGAGCAGGCGTACGGACCGGCGCACCACGTCGTCGAGGTCGATCGCGCCTTCCAGGAAGGACTGGATCGCCCGACGCTCGGCCGGTGACAGGGGCTTGACGCTGGAGAGCTTGTCGACGAACAGCCGGTAGCCCTTGTCGGTGGGGATGCGCCCTGCGCTGGTGTGCGGGTGGGTGATGAAGCCCTCGTCCTCCAGCGCCGCCATGTCGTTGCGGACCGTCGCGGGGCTCACGCCGAGGGAGTGGCGCTCGGCCAGCGCCTTGGACCCGACCGGCTCGGTGGTGCTGACGAAGTCCTCGACGATCGCTCGCAGCACCTCGAGCTTGCGGTCGTCCAGCACGGCTCGGGTCCTCCCTGGCACTCGGGTGATCGGAGTGCCAAGTGTACGGCGGTGGTCCGGCCCCCGCCGTACGCGAACCAGGCGGTGCGATCAGGCCGTGCCCGTGGCGCTCGACCCGACCTTGCGGTAGCGCGACTCGACGAAGGCGAACAGGGCGTACGCCAAGAGGCCGATCGCAACCAGGACCAGGGCGACCCGACCGCCGGACTGCTGTGACACCTCGCGAAGGGCTGCGTCGAGCCCACGCGCCTGGTCCGGGTCGTAGGTCACCGCCGCCTGCAGGAAGAAGTAGCCGACCAGGGCCAGCACCGCGCCCTTGGTGACGTACGCGACCGTGCCCAGCCGCGTCACGGCCGTGCTCGAGCCGGACGACAGCTCGCCCATCCGCAGCGTGCCGAGGAAGGCCTTCTTGAAGCCCTGGTAGGCCGAGTAGGCACCGGCGCCGACGACCACCAGACCGACCAGACCCACGAGGTAGCGGCCCCCGGGCAGGCCGAACAGGTACTGCGAACCCTGCTGCTCGGTGTTGCCGCCACCGGAGCTGCCCGAGCCGCCGGCAAGACCGACGATGCTGAACGAGGTCAGGGCGAGTGAGGAGTAGGACAGGGCCAGGGCACCAGCCACCGCCTTGTCCTTGGCGTCGATCTGCGGCCGCGCAAGCGTGGTCACCTCGAGGATGCGGCCAACGGCGAAAGCGAGCAGCCCGACGCCCAGCACGATGAGGGTGACGCGTCCGGGTGCGGTCTGGGCGATCGTCTCGAGCGCCCCCGTGGTGCTGGCCTGCTCACTCTGTGCGCCCAGGGCCATCTGCAGCACCAGATAGGCCAGCGAGAGGTAGACGAACCCCTTCGCGGCCCACCCGACGAGCACCACCTTGCGGGCTGTCTCGGAGCGTCCGGCCTTGCGCGCGTGCTGTTGGGCTGAAGTCATGCGCGGGCTCTACCCCCTGGAAGGCCTTCACTCCCGGACAGCGACCGTTGTTGTCATGGGGAAGGCCGACGAAGCGGGGTGGTCGTGACGCGAAGCGGGCAGGCTGTCGGTGTGTTTGACATCGACCCGGTCGCCCTGCTGGCCCGCGAGCTGTTGCGGGACCGCACCGGCGATCTCGTCGCCGAGACGTGTGCGTGGAGCGTCGGGCTGTCCGACCAGCCGCACCACGCCCGCCGTCATGGCCGGGCGGTGGCGACCGGGCTGACCCTGGGGCAGCGGGCCGCAGCAGCGCTGCCGCTGTCGGGCGAGGAGGACGCCCCGCTCGAGCTCGGCGAGGCGCGGCCCGGCAGCTTTGGCGACGCCCTGGGCGCCTTGGGCCCCGACGGCCACCTGCACGCCGAGCGCTTGGACCGCGAGGTGCTCGTGCCCTTCGTCCTGGAGACCTGCGTGCTGGCGACCGAGCGCGCCTCGCTGCACCATCCGGACGAGTGGGCCGAGCTGCTGGACGAGCTCGGGGAGGACGGCACCGACCCGGTCGCGGTGGTGCGCGCGGCCGAGTGGGAGGCGCCGCTGCGCACCGAGGCCGAGCAGCCGGTGCTCGCCGCACTGGGCGGTGCGTCCCTGGTGCAGGTGGAAGCCGAGGGTCTGCCCCTGTCGCTGGTGCGCGCCGCCGAGGCCGAGCTGCATGGCGCCGTCAGGTCGTACGCCGAGGACTCCCCCGGCGCCGACGACGACCTCTCCGGCGCTCTGTTCCTCGCTGAAGAAGCCTTGCAGAGAGCAGGAGTCACCGTCCCCGTTCCGCCGACGCAGGCGCCCGCGCTGCTGGACGCCCTCCTGGCCGAGGGACTGGAGCGTGAGGAGGTGCTCGACGTGCTGCCGCACCTGGCGGTGCTCGCCGACACCGCCGATGCGGTCGCCGAGCGCCTCGCGCAGACCTAGCCCGCCTGAGCTGCCTGCCGTCTCGAGCTGCCGCACGGCGTGCGACAGCCGGCTTCGCGAGCAACCCGCAACGTCGGCCAGCGCGCTCATGCGCAGGGACCGGTCCGGTGCCTCCAACCTCGTACGGTGAGAGCCCACCCCTGGAGGACCGACATGGCCATCTCGCGCCTCAACCACGCCGTGCTGTACGTCCGCGACGTCCCCACCAGCAGCGCCTTCTACCGCGATGTGCTGGGCTTTCGCGTCTCGGCGTCCATAGGTGAGCAGGCGGTGTTCCTGCAGGCCCCCGACTCGACCAACGACCACGACCTGGCGCTGTTCGGACTCGGCGCCGCCGCCGGTCCGTCTACGGCTGGCCGCAGCAGCGTCGGGATGTACCACCTGGCCTGGGAGCTCGGCACACTCACCGAGCTGGAGGAGCACAAGGTCCGGCTGGCCGCCGCGGGCGCCCTGGTCGGCACCTCAGACCACGGCACCACCAAGAGCCTCTACGCCACCGATCCCGACGGCCTGGAGTTCGAGGTCGTCTGGCTGGTCCCGGCCCACCTCCTCGACGAGCAGGCCCGGGAGGCCAGCAGCCGCATCGGCCCGCTCGACCTGGAGGCGGAGAAGGCGCGCTACGGCGCCGACACCCGCGGAGGAGTCGGCATCAGCGTCCCGTCCTAGCAAGGCCGAAGGCCGGTCTCCCGCCTGGGAGACCGGCCTTCGTCGTGCTGCGGGGCGACTACGCCTGCGGCGCGCCGGTGGTCGGGCGCGGATTGCGTCCGGCGTACGTCGAGCTGCCGCTCGTCGGGCCTCCCGGACGGCGGCTGCGGCCGTAGGTGTTGGTGCGGCGCTCGCCCTGCGGACGCGGGACGTACGGCGCGCGGGGCGCGACCACGATCGGCTCGCCGGACTCCGCCAGCTCCCGCACGGCGGGGTGGCCGATCACGACGGAGACGGCACTGGCCTCGACGCCGGCGCGCTCGCGCATGCGCTGGTGCTCGCGGGCCTGGTCGCTGGTGATGAACGACAGGACGGTGCCGCTGGCGCCGGCCCTGGCCGTGCGACCGGAGCGGTGCAGGTAGTCCTTGTGGTCGGCCGGCGGGTCGTAGTGCACGACCAGGTCGACGTCGTCGACGTGGATGCCGCGGGCTGCGACGTCGGTGGCAACGAGCACGCGGGCGTGACCGGTGGTGAAGTTCTCCAGCGCGCGCTTGCGGGCGTGCTGGGTGAGGTTGCCGTGGATGGCGCCGGCCTCGACGCCGCTGGTCCGCAGCTGCATCGCCAGGCGGTCGGCGCCGTGCTTGGTCCGCACGAAGAACAGCGTGCGGGACGGGCGGGCGGCGATCTCGGTG
>JBBPYI010000109.1:0-2342 GCA_038200075.1 Mycobacteriales bacterium | reverse complement strand
GACCGTCTTCGGCGACCCGACCGCCCCCGTACGCGTCCTTGCCGAGCTGCAGCAGGCGCTCGCCGACCGCGGCATCGCGCGCCTCGCCGACGCAGTCGGCCTGGCCCACCGTCCACCTGAGCCGTCGGTCCCGACGGGGCCGATCGGCGACCTGCTGCCCGAGGAGATCGCATGACGACCAAGGCGCCGATCGCGGTCGCGCTGGACGCACCCGACGCCGAGACAGCCGCCCGCTGGGCGCAGGCCGTCGTGCCGCACGTCGCGGTCGTCAAGGTCGGCCTGGAGCTGTTCTGCCGGGTCGGCCCGTCGGTGGTGCAGAGCGTGCGGGGCGCGTCCGGCACCGACCTGTTCCTGGACCTCAAGCTGCACGACATCCCCAACACGGTCGCCGGAGCGGTGCGCTCGGTCATCCGCCTGGCGCCGCGCTACCTCACCGTGCACGCGACCGGCGGCGCGGCGATGGTGCGCGCTGCCGTCGACGCCGCCGAGGGCATCACCATCGCGGCGGTCACGGTCCTGACGAGCATGGACGACCAGGCCCTGGCCGGCGTCGGACTGGCGGGCCCCCCGCTGGACGCGGTACGCCGTCTCGCCGCCCTCGCCGTCGATGCCGGCGCCGGCGCGCTGGTCTGCTCTCCGCACGAGGTGGCCGCAGTCCGCGCGGAAGTCGGCGCGGGCATCGTGCTGATCACCCCTGGCGTACGCCCCGCGGGCGCCGACGCGCAGGACCAGGCGCGGGTCGCCACCCCCGAGCAGGCACTGGCCGACGGCGCCGACCTGCTCGTGATCGGGCGCCCCATCACCGGGGCGGCCGACCCCGGCGCAGCCGCCGCAGCCATCGCCGCCGGCTTGCTCAGCCGCTGAGCCGAACGGCCTCGCGAGGGCAGCCGTCACCGCAGGCGAGGTCACCCAGCGTTGCCCACGGACCCCCTGCGCGGCTAGGTTCCCGACACCCCGTCCGCCGATCGACCCCGAGGTGACCCGCGTGGCGCTGCCGACCCTCACGCCCGAGCAGCGTGCCGCTGCCCTGGAGAAGGCAGCCGCGGCCCGCAGGTCCCGGGCAGCACTGAAGGTCCGGCTCAAGAGCCACGACTGCACCCTGGACGACGTGCTGGCCGACTCCGACGAGGTCATCGCCAAGATGAAGGTCGTCGCCGTCCTGGAGGCGATGCCGGGCGTCGGCAAGATCCGGGCCCAGCGGATCATGGAACGCCTGGAGATCAGCCCCTCCCGACGCGTCCGGGGCCTGGGCGTCAAGCAGCGCGAGGCGCTAGCCAAGGAGTTCGGCGGCTCTTGACTCCTGGTCGTCTGACGGTGCTGTCGGGGCCCTCCGGGGTCGGCAAGGGGAGCCTGGTCGGGGTCGTACGCCGCCGGCATCCCCATGTCTGGCTCTCGGTGAGCGTCACCACCCGCGCGCCCCGACCGGGGGAGCGCGACGGCGTGGAGTACCACTTCATCGACCAGCCGGAGTTCGACCGCATGGTCGCCGCCGGCGAGCTGCTGGAGCACGACGCGCACCTGGGCGCGTCGTACGGCACGCCCCGGGGCCCGGTCGAGCAGCAGCTGGCCAGCGGCGGTCCAGTGCTGCTGGAGATCGACATGGTCGGCGCGCGACAGGTCCGGGCCTCGATGCGCGACGCGCAGCTGGTCTTCCTGGCGCCCCCGAGCTTCGACGAGCTGGCCCGTCGCCTGGTGGGGCGCGGGACCGAGGACCCGGCCAAGGTCGCGCAGCGGCTGGACCGGGCCCGCGAGGAGCTGGCGGCCGAGAGCGAGTTCGACGCGGTGGTGGTCAACGACGACCTCGAGCGGGCGTGCGACGCGCTGGTAGCGTTGATGCAGATCTAGACCTCTAGCAGTGGGAGCATCCCGTGTCCGGCACCGTCGCGAACCCGATCGGCATCACCAACCCCCCGATCGACGAGCTGCTGGCTGCGACCGACTCCAAGTACAGCCTGGTCATCTACGCCTCCAAGCGCGCGCGTCAGATCAACGCCTACTACTCCCAGCTTGGCGAGGGCCTGCTGGAGTACGTCGGTCCGCTGGTCGAGACCGGCGTGCAGGAGAAGCCGCTGTCGATCGCGCTGCGCGAGATCAACGGCGGGCTGCTCACGCACGAGCAGGTCGCTGACCCAACCGTCTAGACAGCCGTGAGCCGCATCGTCCTGGGTGTCGCCGGCGGCATCGCGGCGTACAAGGCGGTGGAGCTGCTGCGGCAGCTCACCGAGACCGGTCACGACGTCCGCGTCGTACCGACCGAGAGCGCACTGACCTTCGTCGGTGCGCCGACCTGGGCCGCCCTGTCCGGCAATCCGGTCACCGACAGCGTCTGGGACGACATTGCG
>JBBPYI010000108.1:0-6710 GCA_038200075.1 Mycobacteriales bacterium | reverse complement strand
TTTGACCCGGTCTGAGCCGAGGCGGTCGAGCAGGGGCCGGGGGACCGGACTGCCGCCCCTGCTGTACGCCCCGGCAGCCCTGGCGCTGGCGTTCCTGCTGCTCCCGCTGGTCGCGCTGCTGGTCCGCGCGCCGTGGAGCACCCTGCCCGAGCAGCTGGCCCGCCCGGAGGTCGGCCGGGCGCTGCGGCTGTCCCTGGTGAGCGCGAGCAGCGCCACGCTGCTGTGCCTGGTGCTCGGCGTGCCGCTGGCCTGGGTGCTCGCCCGCGCGCAGTTCCCCGGGCGCAAGGCCGTGCGCGCCCTGGTCACGGTCCCGCTGGTCCTCCCGCCGGTGGTCGGCGGCGTCGCGCTGCTGCTGCTGCTCGGCCGGCGCGGGCTGATCGGTCGCTATCTGGACCAGTGGTTCGGGTTGACGATCCCCTTCACCACGACCGCGGTGGTCATCGCCGAGGCGTTCGTGGCCATGCCGTTCCTGGTGATCGCGGTCGAGGGGGCCCTGCGCGGCGCCGACCGTCGCTTCGAGGACGCCGCCGCCACCCTCGGCGCTTCCCGGGCGATGATCTTCCGGCGGGTCACGCTGCCGTTGATCGCTCCTGGGGTCGCCGCGGGCGCGGTGCTGTGCTTCGCGCGGGCGCTGGGGGAGTTCGGCGCCACCATCACCTTCGCCGGCAGCCTGCCGGGGGTAACCCGGACCATGCCGATCACCGTCTACCTGGCGCTCGAGACCGACCCGGAGGCCGCCGTCGTGCTGTCGCTGGTGCTGCTGGCGGTGTCGGTGCTGGTGCTGGTGAGCCTCCGGGACCGCTGGCTGACCGGGAGCGCCTCCTGAGCTCCGGCCTGCAGGCCACCCTCGTGGTCGACCGCGTCCGGTGTCGACTCGACATCAACCTGACAGTGCAACCAGGCCGCGTGCTGGCGCTGCTCGGGCCCAATGGCGCCGGCAAGTCCACAGCTCTTCGCGCCCTGGCCGGGCTCACCGCCCTGGACGCCGGCCGCATCGTGCTGGACGACCGGGTCCTGGACGATCCTGCTGCGGGGATGCTGCTGCCACCTGCCCACCGCGGGGTGGGGGTGGTGTTCCAGGACTACCTGCTGGTCCCGCACCTGTCGGCCCTGGACAACGTGGCCTTCGGGTTGCGCGCCGGGGGGGCTGCGCGCCGGTCGGCCCGACAGACCGCCCTCGGTTGGCTCGAGCGGGTCGGGCTGTCCGAGCTGGCGGCCGCTAAGCCCGCCGCGCTGTCCGGTGGGCAGGCCCAGCGGGTGGCGCTGGCCCGGGCCCTCGCCCCGGCCCCCCGGCTCCTGCTGCTCGATGAGCCCCTGGCTGCGCTCGACGCCAGCACGACCATGGCGGTGCGCTCGGACCTGCGCCGACACCTCCAGGAGGTCGCCGGCTGCACCGTGCTGGTGACCCACGACCCGCTCGACGCCATGGTGCTGGCCGACGAGGTCGTGGTGATCGAGGACGGCCGGGTGGTGCAGCAGGGAACGCCCACCGAGGTGGCCCGGGCGCCCCGTACGGACTACGTCGCCCGGCTGGTCGGTCTCAACCTCTACCGCGGGGTTGCTCGGGACGGGGTGGTGGAGCTGGCCGGCGGTGGCGCGCTCACGACGGCAGAGCGCCGTACGGGGGAGGTGTTCGTGGCCTTTCGCCCGTCGGCCGTCGTGCTCCACCAGAGCCGGCCCGTGGGGTCGTCGGCGCGCAACCTGTGGCCGGCGAGCGTGGTCGGGCTCGAACGGCACGCCGACACCGTCCGGGTGCAGCTTGACGGCGCCCCCGCGCTGCTCGCCGACGTCACGACCGCGGCCGTTGCCGACCTCGACCTGGCGGCCGGTGCACGCCTGTGGGTGTCGGTGAAGGCGACCGAGGTCGCCTGCTATCCCTACTGAAGCGCGCCCGCAGGAGTCGAGCCGGGTCCAGCGGGCACAGCGTCAGGCAGGACCCAACGAGGAGGAGCGATGAACCAGACGTCACCAGGAGCCGACCGGGGCGAGCAGACCGGCCTGAGTCAGGACATGGCCGGTGACGGCCCGATCGGGACAGGCCCGTTCGACAAGGACCTGCACCGCACGCCGGTCGTCCTGTGGTGGTCCGTCGCCCTGATGAGCCTTGGCGCGGCGCTGATCGGGGGCGCGATCATCGCGTTCAACCTGAACGACACCATCGGGGTGGAGCTGCTCGTGGCCGGCGTCGTCGTCGGGCTGATCGGCGTCGTCGTGGGTCTGAAGAACAAGATCATGGGCAACGTCGACTAGCCCTGCCTCGTACTGTCGAAGCCATGCTGGGTGTCCGGACTGCCGCACTTGTCGTAATCCTGCTGCTGGCCGCGTGCGGCACCGCCCGACGCGCGCCCGTCGCCCAGGGCCCTGAGCCGCAACGTCTGACGGTGCAGGCCGCAGGGGGCGAGGGGGAGCTCAAGGCGGTCAGAGAGCTCATCTCGTCCTTCGAGCAGGCCAACGCCGGCGTGCAGGTCGAATTCGTCGGGGTGCCCAGCCAGGGCGACCACATCGCCAAGCTGTCCACCTCCTTCGCGGCCGGCAGTCCCCCCGATGTGTTCCTGCTGAACTACCGCCGGCTGGGGCCGTTCGTCCAGCGGGCGGTGGTCGCGCCGCCGGACGGCGACGACCTGGACCTCTATCCCGGTCCCGTCGAGGCCTTCACCTACTCGGGCGAGCTGGCGTGCCTGCCGACCAACGCCTCCAGCACGGTCGCCTACCTCAACGAGGACCTGTTCGCCCGCGCCGGTGTCCCGCTGCCGGCGGCCGACTGGACCTGGACCGACCTGGAGACCGCCGCGAAGGCCCTGGACGCCAAGAACATCCCCGCGATGGGCTTCGACGTCGGGGTGCGGGTGGTGGCGCCGTTCGTGTGGACCGCGGGGGGCGAGATCGTCGACGACACCGACGCCCCGACCCGCACCACGCTCGACAGCGCGGCCGGCCGCCGGGCGCTGGCCTACCTCACCGGCCTGCAGGCGTACGGCGTGGATGCGACTGCCCGCGCTGCCGCCGACCCGGCCGACCAGTTCGCCGCCGGCCGGCTCGCGATCTACTTCGACAGCCGCCGCGCGGTGCCGTCCTTGCGCAAGGCGGACGTGGCCTTCGACGTACGACCGCTGCCCAGGGCCAATGCTGCTCGGCCCAGCGCCTCGCTGCTCGCCAGCGACGCGTACTGCGTGGCGAAGGCGTCTCAGAGCCCTGAGCTGGCGGCCTCCTTGGCCCGCTTCGCCGCCGGCGGTCCGGGCGCCACCGTGCCGGCCCTGCGACCGCTGGCCCAGAGCGAGGCCTTCCTGGACCCGGCGCAGCGACCCCGCAGCAGCCAGGTCTTCCTCGACGTCCTGCCCGACCTTCGCCGGCTGCCCAACGTCGCCGTCGAGGACGAGGCCGAGGAGGCGGCCGATGACCTGCTGGCACAGCTGTTCGCCGGCAAGGCCGGCCTGGAGCAGACGGCGGCGGCGGTCGACGCCGCGACCGCCGAGGTCTACGGCCGGGGTTGACGGTCGTGACCGCGCCTGCGGGTCTAGGGTCGGCGTCGTGAGCGCCGGCGAGCAGGACACCGCAGCGCAGACCGCTGCCGCCCGGCGCGATGGTGAGCCCGACCCGGCCGAACTGTCCCACCGCATCTGGACCATCCCCAACGTGCTGTCGATGCTGCGGCTGGCCGGGGTGCCGCTGTTCCTCTACTGGGCGCTGGTCACCGAGCAGGACGGTCGGGCGATCCTGCTGCTGATGGCCGCCGGGGCCTCCGACTACTTCGACGGGCTGATCGCCCGCAAGTACCACAGCTTCTCCCGCCTGGGCCAGCTGCTCGACCCGTTGGCCGACCGGCTCTACATCCTGGCGACCCTGCTCGCGCTCGTCGCCCGCGACGGCCTGCCGATCTGGTGGGCGCTGGGGCTGATCGGCCGCGACCTGGTGCTCACCGCCTGCCTGCCCGTGCTGCGCAAGCGCGGCTACGGCCCCCTGCCCGTGCACTTCCTCGGCAAGGCCGCGACCTTCAACCTGCTCTACGCCTTCCCGATGCTGCTGGCCGCGCTGCCGTCACAGGACGACCTGCTCGCGACGGTGTTCCGGCCGCTGGGCTGGGCGTTCGCGACCTGGGGGAGCCTGCTCTACCTCTGGGCCGGCGTGCTCTACGTCGTGCAGGTCCGCCGGCTGACCCGGCCCGACCCGGTCTGAGCCGGCGATGAAGGCCGTCGTGATGGCTGGAGGTGAAGGCACCCGGCTGCGCCCCATGACGGCCAACCAGCCCAAGCCGCTGCTGCCGGTCGGCAACCGGCCGGTGATGGAGCACGTCCTGCGACTGCTCACCCGGCACGGCTTCGACGAGACCGTCGTGACCGTGCAGTTCCTGGCCAGCCTGGTCCGGACCTACTGCGGGGACGGCGACGAGTTCGGGATGCACCTGCACTACGCCACCGAGCAGACGCCGCTGGGCACCGCCGGCTCGGTCGCCAACGCCGAGGACGCCCTGCACGACGACACCTTCCTGGTCATCTCCGGCGACGCGCTGACCGACATCGACCTGGGCGCGTTGGTAGCCGCCCACCGGCGCACCGGCGCGCTGGTGACCGCCTGCCTGACCAGGGTCAGCGACCCGGTCGACTTTGGCGTCGTCGTGCAGGACGGCGAAGGCCGCATCGAGCGCTTCCTGGAGAAGCCCACCTGGGGTCAGGTCTTCAGCGACACCATCAACACCGGCATCTACGTGATGGAGCCCGAGATCTTCCGTCACGTCGAGCGTGGTCGCTCCATCGACTGGTCTGGCGACGTGTTCCCCGCGCTACTGAGCCAAGGCGCGCCGCTGTACGGCCACGTGGCCGACGGCTACTGGGAGGACGTGGGCAGTCTCGACTCCTACCGGCAGGCGAACGCTGATGTGCTCAACCGTCGAGTTGACGTTGAGATCGACGGCTTCGAAGTGGCTCCCGGCGTGTGGATCGGGGAGGGCGCCGACGTCAGCCCCGACGCTGAGCTGGCGGGCCCGCTCATCATCGGGGCGTACGCCAAGCTCGAAGCCGGCGCCAAGATCAAGGCGCAGACGGTGCTGGGGGACAACGTCGTCGTGATGGGCGGGGCGGTCGTGGAGCGGGCGGTCGTGCACGACAACGTGTTCGTCGGCCCTCAGGTGAGCCTGCGCGGCTGCGTGA
Source organism: Mycobacteriales bacterium (assembly GCA_038200075.1). Classification (GTDB taxonomy): domain Bacteria; phylum Actinomycetota; class Actinomycetes; order Mycobacteriales; family SCTD01; genus SCTD01. The sequence continues at coordinate 1,566 of JBBPYI010000108.1, read as the reverse complement.
TCGGCAAGAACACCGACGTCCTGCGGGCGGCCAGGGTCGAGGAGGGCGCGGTTGTCGGGGGCGAGTGCCTCGTGCAGGAGGAGGCCTACCTCGCAGACGGCGTCAAGGTCTATCCGCACAAGACCATCGAGGCCGGTGCGGTGGTCCACACCAGCGTGATCTGGGAGAGCCGGGGCTCCTCGGCGCTGTTCGGCCCCCGCGGGATCTCCGGGCTCGTCAACGTCGAGATGACCCCGGAGCACGTGGTGCGCCTGGCGTCGGCGTACGCCACGACCCTGCGCAAGGGCAGCGTCGTGGTCACGGCCCGGGACTCCTCCCGCGCGGCGCGCGCGCTCAAGCGGGCCGTCATCGCGGCCCTGACCGCCAGCGCCATCGACGTCCGCGACCTGGAGGTTGCGCCGCTGCCCGTCACTCGCTTCGCCACCGGCAGCACCGACGCGGTTGGCGGGGTGGTCCTGCGTACGACCCCCGGCGACTCCCAGTCGCTGGACCTTCTGTTCCTGGACAGCAACGGCGCCGACCTGTCCCCGGGGGCTCAGCGGGCGCTGGAGCGGGTCATGTCGCGGCAGGAGTTCCGCCGGGCCTTCCCCGGGGAGATCGCCGAGCTGAGCTTCCCGGCGCGCACGGTCGAGACCTACACCCAGGAGCTGCTGCGCAGCGTGGACGTCGCGGGGGTCGACGACGCCGGCCTCAAGGTCGTGCTCGACACCTCCGGCGGTGCGGTCTCGCTCGTGCTGCCGACCCTGCTCGGCCAGCTCGGCGTCGACGTCCTGACCGTCAACAACCGGCTGGACGAGACCGCGACCAGCGAGAGCGTCGCGGACCGCATGCGGGACCTGCAGCGTCTCGGTGAGCTCGTTGCCAGCTCGCGGGCCGACTTCGGGGTGCGCTTCGACCACGTCGGCGAGCGGATCGCGCTGGTCGACGAGCGCGGCCAGCTCATCCAGGACGACCGGGCGCTGCTCGTGGTGCTCGACCTGGTCGCCGCGGAGCGTCGGGGCGGTCGCATCGCCCTGCCTGTGACGACGACCCGGATCGCTGAGCGGGTCACCGGGTTCCACGGCACCGGAGTGCTGTGGACCACGACAGCGCCCGACGACCTCGCGAGGGCCGCGCGCGAACCGGGGGTGGTGTTCGCCGGCGACGGACGCGGCGGGTACGTCCTGCCGGAGCTGAGCTCGGCGCTCGACGGCGTCGCGGCCTTCGTCCGCCTGCTGGGGCTGGTGGCCCGTACCCGTCTGACGTTGTCGCAGATCGACGCCCGCATCCCGCCTGCCCATGTCGTACGCCGCGCCGTCCCGACGCCCTGGGCCGTCAAGGGCGCGGTGATGCGCACCGTCGTGGCGGCCGCCGGCGACCGCGTCGTCGACACGACGGACGGCGTGCGGGTGGTGGAGCCGGACGGCTCGTGGGGCCTGGTGCTCCCCGACCCGACCGAGGCGGTGACGCACGTCTGGGCCGAGGGTGGCGATGCCGCACAGGCGGCGGCGCTGATGACCGTCTGGTCGCAGGTCGTGTAGTCCGCCCGCCCCTGAGCGGCGTCGGCTGGGGCAGGATGAGCCCGTG
>JBBPYI010000107.1:0-3930 GCA_038200075.1 Mycobacteriales bacterium | reverse complement strand
CTGGTGCAGGGCCTGTCCCTGGCGGCCCTCGGGGCAGGGTCCCCGCTGCTGGCGCCCGGTCCCGACGAGGTCGCGGGCGCGCTTCGCCTGGTCGCCGCGACGGTGCTCGTGCTCAGCGCCGACCGGGCCGCGGAGACGCTGCAGGACCTGGACGACGCGGGTGCGCCGCTCGACTCGATCACGACCGTGCTGCTGGCAGGCGCGCCGTACGACGACGAAAGAGCCTCCCTCGTGGAGGTTCTCGGGGACGCGGGGCTCTCGCCGGTCGTGCTCGCCGTGCACGTGCCGGACGGGCATCGTCTCCTGTGGGGGGAGTGTCGACAGTCGGCGGGAGCCACCGGACTGCACACCTACCCCGACCTGGAGTTGGTGCAGGGCGTGGATCCGGAGACCGGGGAGGACGTCGGCAGCGGCGTCCGCGAGGTCGTGCTCACCCAGCTGGGGATGTTCGGCAGCGCGCTGGTGCGCTGGCGCACCGGCGACCTGACCGACGCCGTTACCGACGAGCCCTGCCCGAGCTGTCAGCGCACCGTCCCCCGCGTGGTGGGCGTGCGCCGCGGCGCGCTGGTGCCCGAGCTCAAGCTGCGGGGCGGGGCCCGGTCGGTCGACCTGCGGGCGGTCGCCTCCGCCCTGTCGGGGCGGCCCGACGTCACCGACTGGCGCGTCGTGCTGGGTCGCAGCGGCCGGGACGGCGCCGACGAGCTGCTGGTGCACCTGGCGGCTGCGTCCGGGGTCGACGGGTCCGACGTGGTCGTGGCTGTGGCCCGGGACGTACGCCTGGCGGCCGGGCTCCTGCCGACCCAGGTGGTGCTGGCCGACGACGGGCGGCTGCCGATCGGCGCCGGCGTCACCCGCCGCATCCTCGGCTGAACCCGGCCCGGCCCGGCAGCAGCGGCTAGGCTCGCCGTGTGGCCTATCTCGACCATGCGGCCTCGACGCCCATGCTCCCGGAGGCCGTCGACACGGTGACCGCTGCCGTGACGGCGGCCCTGTCGACAGCGGGCAACGCCTCGTCGCTGCACAGCGCGGGTCGTCGGGCGCGGCGCGTCGTGGAAGAGTCCCGCGAGCAGCTCGCGGCGGCGCTCGGCGCCCGACCGTCCGAGGTCGTCTTCTGCGCGAGTGGCACCGAGAGCGACAACCTGGCGGTCAAGGGGATCTGGTGGGCCCGGCGCGCCGCCGATCCCCGCCGCACCCGCATCCTGGCCAGTGCTGTGGAGCACCACGCGGTGCTCGATGCCGTCGAGTGGCTCGCCTCGCACGAAGGGGCGACCGTCGAGTGGCTGGCGGTGGACAGCCGGGGCCTGCTGCATCCCGAGGTGCTGGCCGAGGCGATCGGGCGCAACCCCGCAGACGTCGCACTGGTCACCGTCATGTGGGCCAACAACGAGGTCGGAACCGTCCAGCCAATCAGCCAGCTCGCTGATCTCGCGCACGAGCACGGCATCCCGTTCCACAGCGACGCCGTGCAGGCCGTCGGTCAGCTGCCGGTCGACGTCGCCGCCAGCGGGGTCGACGCGCTCACCCTCACCGGCCACAAGTTCGGCGGGCCGCACGGCGTCGGCGCGCTGGTGCTCGGGCGCGACATCGCCTGCGTCCCGCTGCTGCACGGCGGCGGTCAGGAGCGCGATGTGCGCTCCGGCACCCTCGACACCCCCGCTGTCGCCGGCTTGGCCGTCGCAGCGCAGCTCGCGGTCGAGCGCCAGCCCGAGCTCTCTGCGCGGCTGACCGTGCTCCGCGACGACCTGGTGGCCCGGGTGCAGGCCGTCCTGCCGGACGCCGTGCTCAACGGCATGCCGCTGGCCAGCGGCCGACGGCTGCCGGGCAACGCGCACTTCTCCTTCCCCGGCTGCGAGGGCGACTCACTGCTGCTGCTGCTCGACGCCCGCGGTGTCGAGGTCTCGACCGGTTCGGCCTGCTCCTCCGGGGTGGCCCGGCCCAGCCATGTGCTGCTCGCGATGGGGGCCGCCGAGGACGATGCGCGGTCGTCCTTGCGCTTCTCGCTCGGCCACACCTCCACCGAGGCCGACGTCGACGCGCTCATCGACGCGCTGCCCGGTGTCGTCGACCGGGCCCGGCGGGCCGCGCTGCCGCTGCGCCGATGACAGCGCGCCGATGAAGCTGCTGGCCGCACTGTCCGGGGGAGTGGACTCTGCGGTGGCCGCGGCGCTCGCCGTCGAGCAGGGCCACGACGTCACCGCCGTCCATCTGGCGCTGTCGACCACGCCCGCGACGCTGCGCTCCGGCTCGCGCGGCTGCTGCTCGAAGGAGGACGCCCGCGACGCCTCCCGAGTCGCTGACGTGCTCGGAATCGCCTTCTACGTATGGGATCTCGCAGCGCAGTTCCACGACGACGTCGTCGACGACTTCGTCGCGGAGTACGCCGCCGGTCGCACCCCCAATCCGTGCCTGCGCTGCAACGAGAAGATCAAGTTCACCGCTGTCCTCGATCGGGCGCTCGCGCTCGGTTTCGACGCCGTCGTCACCGGCCACCACGCCCGCCTGTCCGAGGGCGTGCTGTCGCGGTCCGCCGACACCGCGAAGGACCAGTCGTACGTCCTGGCGGTCCTCACCCCGCGGCAGCTGGCCGGCACCGTCCTGCCACTCGGCGACATGACCAAGACGCAGGTCAGGTCGTACGCCAGCGAGCGTGGGCTCGCGGTCGCCGACAAGCCGGACAGCCACGACGTCTGCTTCATCGCCGACGGCGACACGGCCGGCTTCCTGCGCTCACACCTGGGTTCGCAGCCCGGTCCGGTCGTCGACGCCCTCACCGGAGCGGTCGTGGGCACCCACGACGGGGCGTACGGCTACACCGTCGGCCAGCGCCGCGGTCTCGCGCTGACCGTCCCGGCGCCGGACGGCCGGCCGCGCTACGTGCTGTCGGTCGAGCCGGTCTCGCGCACCGTCACCGTGGGTCCGGGGGAGGCGCTGGACGTGCAGGAGGTCCGGTGCGTCCGGCCGCTGCTGCACGCCCCGCTACCCACCTCGTGCTCGGTCCAGCTGCGGGCGCACGGCGCCGTCCACGACTGCGTGGTCGCGCAGACGGCCGACGGCTGGGTCCTGTCGCTGGCCACACCTGCCCGCGGGATCGCCCCAGGCCAAGCCGCGGTGCTCTACGACGGCGATCGGGTCCTCGCCAGCGCCACCATCGCCTGACGTCGCTCTCCTTGGCCGCCGCGCTCGACCCGTCCCGTGACCGACGGGTGTGCGGGCGGGTGAGTCGCGGCGGCCTGCGCGATGCGCGGCGTGATCACGAGGGAGGTGCTGGTCGCCGGGCCACGTACCGCGTGATCTTGGCGGTCTGAATCCGACATCCGTGCGCGGGCGCCCCACGCCTACCAATGATCGCGAGGGTAGTGGCCGCGCCCGGGTCACTTCCCTCGCGATCATGATGGGGGCTGTGCCCCGTGGACACGCGGTCACTAGGCTCCCGGGCATGGCCGACGACGTACAGCTCACCGACCTCGAGGTCATCCAGCGCTACAGCCTGGCCGTACGCGGTGCGACCGCTCCCCGCGCCGACCTGGTGGCCGCGTTGCAGGCCGATCTGGACTGGCTGCGCAGTGGGCGCAAGGCGCCCGCACCGGCGAGGGCAGTGACACCGGCCGCGGAGCCTGCCCGCAGGGTCCAGGCGCCGGCCAAGTCTGCTCCCGCGAAGGCCCCGCCCGCGAAGGCCGAGGCGCCGACCGAGTCCACGCCAGCCACGTCCACGCCCGCGAAGGCCGAGGCTCCCGCGAAGTCGGCGCCCACCAAGCCCGCTCCCGCGAAGGCCGCGCGCAAGACGGCGACCGCCTCGAAGTCGCCACGCCGGCGTCCCACCGCTTGACCGGTCCCTGGCGCGGCGCGACCGGCATCGGGAGCATGCCGGGGACCGACCCGGCCGAGGTCGTGCGCGTGGTGCTCGGCGAGCTGCCTGACCTGCCGTTCCTG
>JBBPYI010000106.1:0-9356 GCA_038200075.1 Mycobacteriales bacterium | reverse complement strand
GGCAGGCACAGGACGCCGGAGGAGAAGCTCGTGCTCGGCGAGCGGGCCAGGGCGATGCGGTTGCAGGGCCGTTCGCGCAGGGAGATCATGGCTGACTTGAACGTGGGTGAGGACCTGCTGGCGCGGCTGCTGGCCAAGCCGTGTAATCGGGCCAAGCGCATCACGTGGATGAACAGCGACCCTCGTCTTGTGCGGCTCTTTCTCGAGGCGTTGTTCCTGTTGGGCATCGAGCCGGACCGGGTCGGCCTGCGCCTGCAGATCCACGAGACCGCCGACGAGCAGCCGTTCGGCAGTGGTGGTCCGAGCAGACGGAAGTACCCTTCGAGCGCTTCGCCCGGAGCACGATCAAGCACCGTCGGCCCCTGACGAATCGCAAGAACGTGCGCGATGGCTACCGGGGTTTCGTGTGCGTCACGGTGCGTCGCAGTCGCGATCTATACCAGGTGGTTGAAGGCCTGTTCGGGGCGCTGGCCCCCGGACCGAGATGCGGCTGACGTGGCACCATGATGGTGACCTGGTCATCGTCACGGTGCGTGGTCGTAATCCGCCTTAGTGTAACTGGCAGCACGGCATCCTTTGGTGATGTTTCGGTCCGGGTTCGAGTCCTGGAGGCGGAGCGTAGTCAGTTGACTGCGGAAGGTGATCGAGATCGGTCGGTAGTCTGGCGACGCCGGGGTCCCGGCGATCACCCGCTGTGCGAGGAGCCCCACCGTGACCGACGTGCGCGTCGCCGCCGTCGTGGTGCTGGCCGCCGGCGAGGGCACCCGCATGAAGAGCAGGCGTACGCCCAAGGTGCTGCACGAGCTGCTCGGGCGCACGATGCTCGGTCACGTCGTCGGAGCCAGCCGGGCCCTGGAGCCCGATCATCTGGTCGTGGTCGTCGGGCACGCTCGCGAGCAGGTGGCCGCGCACGTGCGCCAGGTGGACGCGACCGCCCTCACCGTCGTGCAGGAGCCCCAGAACGGCACCGGCCACGCCGTCCAGGTGGCGCTCGCGGAGCTCGCGGACCTCGACGGCACGGTGCTGGTCGTGCTCGGTGACGCGCCGCTCATCCGTGCCGAGACGCTCCGTCAACTCGTCGAACGGCACGTGGCGGCTGGCGCCTCGACCACCGTGCTCACCGCCGTGCGCGACGACCCGACGGGCTACGGCCGGGTGCTGCGCGACGACGCCGGGTCGGTCACCGCGATCGTGGAGCACAAGGACGCCGACCAGGCGGTGCGCGGCGTACGCGAGATCAACTCAGGGGTCTTCGCCTTCGACGCCGCCGAGCTGCGTGAGGCGCTGTCGAAGCTGACGACCGACAACGCCCAGGGCGAGCTCTACCTCACCGACGTCGTTGCCCTGCACCGCGGCGCCGGCCTGACCGTGGCGGCCCACGTGGCTACTGCGGCTCAGGAGGTCATGGGGGTCAACGACCGCGTGCAGCTCTCGCAGGCACGGGCGCTGCTGCGTGACCGCGTCAACGAGGCCCACCAGCGCACCGGCGTGACGATCGTGGACCCGGCGACCACGTGGATCGACGTCACGGTCGCGATCGAACCTGACGTGACCATCAACCCCGGTTGTCAGCTGCACGGCGCGACGAGTGTCGCGAGCGGCGCGGTGGTGGGACCCGACACCACGCTGCTCGACACCGCCGTCGATGAGGACGCGACGGTCCTGCGCGCCCACTGCGTCGGCGCTGTCATCGGCAAGAGCGCCAGCGTCGGCCCGTACACCTATCTGCGCCCTGGCACCGTTCTCGGAAACGACTCCAAGGCAGGCGGGTTCGTCGAGATCAAAGCGAGCACGGTCGGCGCCGGCAGCAAGGTGCCGCATCTGTCCTATGTCGGCGACGCGGTCATCGGTGACCGCAGCAACATCGGCGCGGCCACGGTGGTCGTCAACTACGACGGTCGCGACAAGCACCGCACCACGATCGGCGACGACGTACGGGTCGGCAGCGACACCATGCTCGTCGCGCCGGTCAGCATCGGGGACGGCGCCTACACGGCGGCCGGCTCGGTCATCACCGACGACGTCCCGCCGGGAGCCCTCGGCGTTGGACGGGCGCGTCAGCGCAACATCGACGGCTGGGTCGCGCGCAGGCGCGCTCCGGCCAAGGGGGAGCAGTCATGAGCAGCGGTCGGACCATCACCAGCTCCAAGAACATGATGCTGTTCTCGGGGCGGGCCTTTCCTGAGCTGGCGGATGAGGTCGGGACCGCGCTCGGGACGATGCCGGTGCCGACCAGCGCGTACGAGTTCGCCAACGGCGAGATCTTCGTGCGGTTCGAGGAGTCCGTACGCGGCTCCGACGCCTTCGTCGTGCAGAGCATCACCACGCCGGTCAACACCTGGCTGATGGAGACGCTGCTGATGGTCGACGCGCTCAAGCGCGCCTCAGCCAAGCGCATCACCGTCGTCATGCCGTTCTACCCCTACGCCCGCCAGGACAAGAAGCACCGCGGACGCGAGCCGATCAGCGCGCGCCTGGTCGCCGACATGTTCCGTACGGCCGGCGCCGACCGGCTGATGACCGTCGACCTGCACACCGCCCAGATCCAGGGCTTCTTCGACGGGCCCGTGGACCACCTGTTCGCGCTACCGCTGCTGGCCGACCACGTCGAGCAGCACTGGGGCGACCGCGATCTGGTCATCGTGTCGCCGGACGCCGGCCGGGTGCGGGTCGCCGAGCGCTGGACGGACCGTCTCGGTGCGGGCCTGGCGATCATTCACAAGCGTCGTGACCCGAACGTCCCGAACGAGGTCAAGGTCGGCGAGGTCGTCGGTGAGGTCAGCGGCAAGACCTGCATCCTGGTCGACGACATGATCGACACCGGCGGCACGATCACCAAGGCCGCCGAGTTGCTGTTCGACAACGGCGCCGCCGACGTGATCGTCACGGCCACCCACGGGGTGCTGTCCGGACCGGCCATCGACCGCCTCAAGAACAGCCGCGTCAGCGAGGTCGTCGTCACCAACACGCTGCCGATCGCGCCCGAGGCCCACTTCGACCGGCTCACCGTGCTGTCAATCGCGCCGCTGATCGCCCGCGCGATCAGCGAGGTCTTCGAGGACGGCTCAGTCACCAGCCTGTTCGACGGCGCCGCCTAGTCCCACCCTGCGCTGATCATGGAGTTGTGGCACGCCTGCTGAGCGTGCGCAGTGAGCAACAAGTGCATGATCAGCGGGAAGTCGGCGGTCTGAGGCAGGAGTCGAGATGCATGTCGCCCATGACGTCGCCCGCGCGCTGACGCTGGCGGTCGACCTGGTGAACAGCCGCGTGAACGGCGGCGAGGCGCTGCCCGACCTCCCGCAGCTGCGCTCGTTCCTCGAGGAGCACGACATCAGCGGCTCCCGGACGGTGTCGCTCGACGACCTCGGTGAGGTGCACGCGCTGCGCCCCCGCCTTCGCGCGATCTGGACGGCCCGCGACATGCGCACCGCCACGGCGGTGGTCAACGGCATGGTGGCCGAGGCCGGCGCGCTGCCGCAGCTCACCGACCACGACGGGCACGACTGGCACCTGCACTTCACGGCGCTGTCGGCCCGGGTGGCGAGCCGGCTCGGCGCCGACGCCGGGATGGCGCTGGTCGAGGTGCTGCGTGAGGACGGCCTGGCCCGGTTGCGGCTGTGCGAGGCGCCGGAGTGCGAGGCGGTCTTCGTCGACCTGTCCCGCAACCGCTCGCGCCGCTACTGCGACACCGGCAACTGCGGCAACCGGATGCACGTCGCGGCCTATCGGGCCCGCCTGCGCTCCCTGCCGGAGGGGGCCGAGGCCGCCGAGCCGGGTCGCGGCTAGACTCCTTCAGCGCGCACTCGCGCCCCCACGCCTGCATCTGCTGTACGAGGAGTCCCGCTGTGTCCGAGGTCCGCATCGCCGCTGAGCCCCGCACCGAGTTCGGCAAGGGCCCGTCGCGGCGCATCCGCCGGGCCAACAAGGTGCCGGCCGTGCTCTACGGGCACGGCGAGCAGCCGCGTCACTTCACCCTGCCGGGCCACGAGCTGATGCTCGCGCTCAAGCACGACTCCAATGCCCTGCTGACCCTGCAGACCGAGGACGGCGACCAGCTGGCGCTGCCGAAGGTCATCGTGCGCGACCCGATCAAGGGCTACCTCGAGCACGTCGATCTCGTCGCGGTCCGCAAGGGCGAGAAGGTCACCGTCGAGGTCCCGATCGTGCTCGTCGGCGAGGCTGCTCCTGACACCCTGGTCGACCAGCAGACGATGACGCTGACCGTCTCGGCGGATGCCACCCAGCTGCCGGACCACGTCGAGCTCGACATCAGCAAGAAGCGGGCCGGCACCAGCATGTCGGCTGGCGACGTCAAGCTGCCGGCCGGCACCGAGCTGGCCCAGGACGCCGATCACGTCATCGTCGCCATCCTCGGCGTCATCTCCGAGGAGGAGCTCGAGGCCGAGCTCGCCGAGGCCGAGGCCGAGCTGGGCTCCGGTCAGGCCGGCGCCGAGGCGCTCGAGGCAGAGGCCGCCGAGGCCGCGGGCGAGACCGAGGGCAGCGAGTCCGACAAGGTCGGCGAGGGCGACGAGGTCGGCGAGACCGATGCGCCGAAGTCCGAGAACCCGGCCTAGTCCTTGCCCGAGCCGCTCTGGCTCGTCGTCGGGCTCGGCAACCCCGGACCGACCTACGCTGGCAACCGGCACCACGTAGGTTTCATGGTCGCCGACCTGCTCGCCGAGCGGGTCGGTGGCCGCTGGAAGGCCCACAAGGGCCGGGCCGACCTCGTCGAGGGTCGCCTGGCTGGCGCGCGGGTCCTGCTGGCCAAGCCCAAGACGTACATGAACCTCTCGGGCGGGCCGACCGCGAGCCTGCGTGACTTCTTCAAGGTGCCGGTCGGTCAGATCGTCGCTGTGCATGACGAGCTCGACATCGCCTGCGGGACCGTGCGACTCAAGCTCGGAGGCGGCGACAACGGCCACAACGGGTTGCGCTCGCTGACGACGTCACTGGGCAGCAAGGACTACCTGCGCGTACGCGTCGGCATCGGCCGCCCCCCGGGCCGTCAGGACCCTGCGGACTTCGTGCTGAAGGACTTCTCGGCCGCCGAGCGCAAAGACCTCGGCTTCCATGTAGACCGTGCCGCCGACGCCGTCGAAGCGCTGCTGACCGGCCCGCTCGAGACGGCGCAGAACACCTTCCACGTCGACCCCGCCTGACCCCTCCCTCTGCCCCGCTGGCCTTCGGCTCATCTCGGTGCCACGGCTGCCCGGGCGGCGCGTACGGCCGGCACCGAGATGGTGGTGGGACGCCGACGCGGCAACGGGATCGCGGTCTCGGGACGGATGGGTCGATGCCCGCCCTCCTTGCTGCTGTGCTCGTCGTGCTGTCCTCGGCTGCCGTGCTCGTCCTGGAGGTCCTGGTCAGCCGGCTGGTGGCGCCGTATGTTGGTCTGACGCTCGAGACCTACACCGCGGCGATCGGCGTCGCGCTGGCGGCGATCGCTGCGGGCGCCGCGCTCGGTGGCCGGCTGGCCGACCGGCTCGACCCGCGCCGCTGGCTCGGGCCTGCGGTGGCCCTCGGAGGAGCGCTCCTGCTCGGCGCCCGTCCCACGGTCTTCGCCGTCGGTGCCGGCTTCCGTGGGACAGGTCCGGTCGGCACGGTCGTGCTCGTCCTGCTTGCCGTTGCGCCTGCGGCGCTGGTGCTCTCGACCGTCACCCCGGGCGTGATCAAGCTGAGGCTGCGGTCCCTCGAGCTGACCGGGCAGACCGTCGGGCGGCTGTCCGCGGCAGGGACGCTCGGTGCGCTGGCCGGCACCTTCCTCACCGGCTTCGTGCTCCTGGCGGCGCTGCCGACCTCGACCCTGCTGCTGCTGACCGGGGTGACGCTCGTCGTGACCGGCCTGACCGTGGCGGTCGTCCTGCCCCGGGTTGTCCAGACCAGGCCGCTGGTCGCTCTCCTCGGACTGTCCGCCTTGACCGCCGGCTGGCTGATCGCCGCAGACAGCTCCTGCGAGGTCGAGACCCGCTACTACTGCGCCTCTGTCGTGGCCGACGCTGACAGGGTCGGCGGCCGTACCCTCGTGCTCGACGGGCTGCGGCACTCCTATGTCGACCTCGACGACCCGGCCCACCTGGAGTTCGCCTACACCCGGCGGATCGGGGACGTGCTGGCCGTGCAACCCGCAGGGCCGCTCGACGTGCTGCACCGCGGCCTCGGCGCCGGCACGGTCCCGCGCCACCTGGCCGCGGTGCGTCCCGGATCGCGCAGCACCGTCCTCGAGGTCGACCCTCAGGTTCCCGACCTCGATCGCGCCCGTCTCGGCTTGGTGACGGGTCCTGACCTCGCCGTGCTGGTCGGCGACGCCCGCACCGAGATCACCGCGCAGCCCGCCGGGGCGTACGACGTGGTCGTCGGCGACGCCTTCGGGAGCCTCGCCGTGCCGTGGCACCTGACCACCGCAGAGATGGTCGCCGAGGTGAGGCGGGTGCTGCGACCCGGTGGGGTCTACGTCCTCAACGTCATCGACTTCCCGCCGCTCGCCTTCGCCCGGGCCGAGACAGCGACGTTGCTGGCAGCCTTCGACGACGTCGCGCTCATGGCTGTGGCACCGGCCCGCGCGGGCCGGCAGGGAGGCAACCTGGTGCTGGTGGCCAGCGACCGGCCGCTGCCGGTCGATCGGCTGCGCGAGCTCGGGGCCGGGCGAGGTGAGCCGGACTCGATCAGCACGCGCGCCGAACTCGAGCGCTTCGCGGGCAACGCGCAGGTGCTCACCGACGACGACGCCCCGGTCGACCAGCTGCTCAATCCCTATCCGCCGCGACCGCGCGCTTGACAGGGCCTCGGACGTACCCTTGACCCTGGCGCCGACAGGCGCCCACCCCCCGGCCGCTGGCCGTGCGGGGAGCCTTCGCGTTGCCTGGAGAAGCCTTGTCCCTCGCCGGACTGCTCGACGTCGTCACCGGCGACCCCGCCCTGGCCCGGGTGCTCGCCACCCCTGCCGTCACCGGGCTCGATCTGACCGGGCCGGCCGGGCTGCGGCCGTTCGTCATCGCCGGACTGGTCCGCCAGGGACGCACCGTGCTTGCCGTCACCGCCACGGGCAGACAGGCCGAGGACCTCGTCGCCGCGCTCAGCAGCCTGCTGGCACCCGACCGCGTCGCGCTCTACCCGAGCTGGGAGACGCTGCCGCACGAGCGGCTCAGCCCTCGCGCCGACACCGTCGGGCGGCGCCTTGCGGTGCTGCGCCGGCTCAACCATCCGAACGCTGACGACCCGGCCACCGGGCCGGTGGATGTCGTGGTCGCGCCGGTGCGATCCATCCTGCAGCCGCAGGTGCCCGGGCTGGGGGATCTGGAGCCGGTCGCTCTGACCAAGGGACAAGACGCCGATGGAGGTCTGGATGCGGTCGTCCGACGCCTGGTCGACATCTCCTACGCCCGGGTCGAGCTGGTCGAGAAGCGCGGTGAGTTCGCCGTACGAGGGGGCATTCTCGACGTCTTCCCGCCGACCGAGGAACATCCCGTCCGGGTCGAGTGGTGGGGCGACACCGTTGAGGAGGTACGCGCCTTCAAGGTCGCGGACCAGCGCAGCCTCGGCGAGATGGGGCACGGCTTGTGGGCGCCGCCGTGCCGGGAGCTGCTGCTCACCCCCGAGGTGCGGGCCCGCGCCAAGCAGCTGGCCGAGACCCACCCGGAGCTGGCCGAGATCTGCGTCAAGATTGCTGACGGCCACCCGGTCGAGGGCATGGAGGCGCTCGCACCTGTTCTCGTGGACGAGCTGACGCTGCTGCTCGACGAGCTGCCGGACGGCACCAGCGTCGTGGTGCTGGACCCCGAGAAGGTCCGCACCCGCGCCCACGACCTCGTCCGCACCAGCCAGGAGTTCCTGGAGGCCTCCTGGGCGACGGCCAGTGTCGGCGGGCAGGCGCCGATCGATCTGGGCGCTGCGGCGTACCGCACGCTCGTCGACGTCCGGGAGCACGCCGGCTCGATCGGACTGCCTTGGTGGTCGGTCAGCCCCTTCACCGCCGATGAGGACCTCGAGGACGACGCCGTCGTGCTCGCCGCCAAGCAGCCGCCCGCGTATCGAGGTGAGATCGACCGCACACTGGGCGATCTCAAGACGTGGACGGCCGAGGGCTGGAAGGTCGTGGTGACCACCGAGGGCCACGGTCCGGGCCAGCGCCTGCTGGAGCTGCTCAAGGACGCCGAAATTCCAGCGCGTCTGGACGAGAACGTCACCGGGGAGCTCGAGGCGGGGATCGTGCATCTGTCGACCGGCTGCCTGGAGACTGGTTTCCGCTCCGATCTGCTGCGCACGGTCCTGCTCACCGAGACCGACCTGACCGGCACCCGCGGCGCCGGCACCAAGGACGTCAGCAAGCGGATGCCCAGCAAGCGCAAGAACGCCGTCGACCCGGTGCAGCTCAAAGCCGGCGACACCGTCGTGCACGAGCAGCACGGCGTCGCGCGCTACGTCGAGATGGTCCAGCGGACCGTGCAGGGCGCGACCAGGGAGTACCTCATCCTGGAGTTCGCCCCGTCCAAGAAGGGACAGCCGGGCGACCGGGTCTTCGTGCCCACCGACCAGCTCGAGCTCGTCACGAAGTACGTCGGGGGCGAGGCGCCCAGCCTGGACAAGCTCGGCGGCGGTGACTGGGCGAAGCGAAAAGGCCGCGCCAGGAAGGCGGTCAAGGACATCGCGGCCGGCCTCATCCAGCTCTACAGCGCCCGGATGGCCGCCCCCGGGCATGCTTTCGGTCCGGACACGCCCTGGCAGCGCGAGCTCGAGGACGCCTTCCCCTACGTCGAGACGCCCGACCAGCTCGAGGCGATCGAGGAGGTCAAGTCCGACATGGAGAAGCCGGTCCCGATGGACCGGGTCGTCATGGGAGACGTTGGCTACGGCAAGACCGAGATCGCCGTACGCGCCGCCTTCAAAGCCGTGCAGGACGGCAAGCAGGTGGCGATCCTGGTCCCGACGACGCTGCTCGTGCAGCAGCACTACGGCACCTTCCGTGACCGCTTCCAGCAATTCCCCGTCACGGTCCGCGCGGTCAGCCGCTTCAACTCCGACAAGGAGCAGCAGGAGGTCATGGTCGGTGTGAGCGACGGCACCGTGGACGTCGTGATCGGCACCCATCGGCTGCTGTCGAAGAGCACGATCTTCAAAGACCTCGGGTTGGTCATCGTCGACGAGGAGCAGCGCTTCGGCGTCGAGCACAAGGAGTTCATCAAGCAGATGCGCACGGCGGTGGACGTCCTGACGATGTCTGCGACGCCGATCCCCCGCACGCTGGAGATGAGCCTGACCGGCATCCGCGAGATGTCGACGATCCTCACCCCGCCGGAGGAGCGTCATCCGGTCCTGACGTTCGTCGGGCCCTACGACGAGAAGCAGATCAGCGCAGCCAT
>JBBPYI010000105.1:0-6377 GCA_038200075.1 Mycobacteriales bacterium | reverse complement strand
TCGGCGAGCCGGCGGGCTTCGCCTTCGTGACGGCAGGAGCCTTCGTGACGGCAGGAGCCTTCGTGACGGCAGGAGCCTTCGTGACGGCAGGAGCCTTCGTGACGGCAGGAGCCTTCGTGACGGCAGGAGCCTTGGGCGCGGCAGGAGCTTTGATCGCGGCAGCCTTGGTCACAGCAGCGCGCTTGGCCGGCGCCTTGGGGGCAGGAGCCGGAGCGGCAGCAGCCTTGGCCGGCGCCTTCTTGGCAGCGATCCGGGCAGCAGCCTTGGCCGGCGCCTTGGGTGCGGCGGTCCTCTCAGGCGCCTGGGCAGCGGACTTCCGGGCGGAGGTCAGCGTGGGGGCTCCGGCCGGCATGGCGGCTGTCCCGGTCTTGGCCGGCGTCGATGACCGGGTGGCGCGCGACATACGGGCGGGAACCGGCTCGGGGGCGACCTCCTCGAGCTCGTCGTCCTCGAGCTCGGCCTCCTCGAACTCGTCGTCGTCCTCGAACTCGTCGACCTCCTCGAACTCGTCGACCTCCTCGAGCTCGGCCTCCTCGAGCTCGTCGTCGAACGGCTCGTCGTCGACCTGCTCCTGCAGCTCGGCCAGCGCCTCGTCGGGCTTGCACACGCCACAGGCGGTGAAGTTCTCCTCGCGGGCGTCCAGGACGTCGAGCGCCTCGGCCTGCTTGCCCGTCAGGTAGCGGCATCCCTCGACGTGGTAGCGCGGACGCCCCTCGACGATCAGCACGGTTCCGCCGTACTCGAGGTCCTGCTCGTCGAGCTCGTCGTCCTCGACGTCGGCGTCGGCCGAGGCGCGCGCTGTCGGGATGACCGCCGTGACGTTGTCGGCCGGCGCACTCTGGGCTGCCGGCTCGGCGACGTCGGCGGTCGGCGCCTCTGCCGCGGGCAGCGTCTCGCCGCGTCGCTGGACGATCCCGATGATGAGGAAGACCAACGCCACCAGGGAGACGACGATCGAGGCGTAGACGAAGCCCAGCGTGCTGCCGACGATGCCGATCACGAGCAGGATGAGGGCGACGAGCACAAGTGCCCCGCTGATGACGATCACGTGATGGGTCCTCCGGACAGGGGCGACACGGACAAGAGCGAGACGAACTGAGCCGTAGAGCAGGCGCACACTACCGGCGTGAAGGCGGTCACCGGTCGGTGGGCTCCTGCCCGGCGGTCGGCGCCGTGGTGAACGGACCCACCGGCTCCAGTCCCTGACCGGCCAGCGGCGGCACCGCACGCACCGTCGGCTGCGCCTCGCGCGGAGGGCCGGCCGGGGCGTCCTGCCGGCCCGAGCCGGCCTGAGCAGAGTCGGCCTGGCCCGAGCCGGGCCGAGCAGAGCCGGGCTGAGCAGAGCCGGGCTGGCCAGGGCTGCCCTGGCCCTTGTTGTCCTGCGAGACGGGCGCGGCGGAGCGGGGCTTGACGCCCGCCGCGGAGCCGGGGGTGAGACCGACGGCCGCGGCTCGGGCGTCCGCAGGGACCCCGGCGCCGCCGTCGTCGCTGCCCTGTCGACTGTCCAGGTCGCGCAGCTGGGTCTCCAGGTAGGCCTTGAGTCGGGTGCGGTACTCCCGCTCGAACGAGCGCAGCTCGTCGATGCGCACCTCGAGATCGCGACGGCGCTCATCCAGGTCGCCGATCGCGTCCTTGATGCGCGCCGCGACGTCCTGGTCGACCGAAGCCGCCTTGCGCTGGGCTGCACCCAGCGTGCTGTCGGCCTCCGCCTTGGCCTTGCTGACGGCGCCGTCGGCCTCCGAACGGGCCTTGCTCAACGTCGTGTCGGCCTCCTGGCGGGCCGCGCTGACGATCTGCTCCGCCTCGGCGCGCGCCTCGGCGATCGCCTCGTCGGCGGTGCGCTGCGCCAGCAGCAAGGTCCGCAGCGCCGCCTCCTGGCCCTGCATCCCGGACAGCGCAGGCAGCGGCGGGGGCGCGGCCGGCGCCGGGGCGGGCGCCTGCTCCGCCGGAGCACCCGTCGGCACGAAACCGCTCGTCGGCCGCTCCTTGCCGGCAGCGTTCTCCCGCAGCAGGCGCGACAGCTCGGTCTCGACCTCGTCGAGGAAGGCGTCGACCTCGTCCAGGGAGTAGCCCCGGAAGGCGATCTTGAACTGCTTGTTGGCGACGTCGGTCGGGGTCAGCGGCACGGATTCACAGTTTCTGTCGGAGGGCGGGAGGCGCGCCTAGAAAGGCAGACGGCGGGCCACGGGCATGAGGACCTGAGACAGCAGCAGGAACAGGACGATGAAGCCGAGGTCCAGCGTGATCTGGCCGATCCGCAGCGGCGGGAGCACCCGACGCAGCGCCTTGAGCGGTGGGTCGGTGACGCTGTAGGTCAGCTCGAGTGCCATCGCGACGATGCCGCTGGGGCGGAAGGAGCGCGCGAGCAGGAAGACGTACTCCATGATCAGCCGGAAGATCAGGAAGATCAGGAAGACGAGCAGCACGAACGACAGCGTGCTGCCGACGGGTCCCACGGGTGATCTCACTCCTGCTCTGGTGGGGCGCCTGCCCCGGTGCGGTCGGACTAGGACTGGTTGAAGAAGCCACCCTCGGCGATGCGGGCCTTGTCCTCGGCGGTGACCTGGACGTGCTCGGGCGAGAGCAGGAAGACCTTGTTGGTAACCCGCTCGATGCTGCCGTGCAGGCCGAAGATGAGCCCGGCAGAGAAGTCGACGAGCCGCTTGGCGTCGACGTCGTCCATCTCGGTGAGGTTGATGATCACCGGCGTGCCCTGCCGGAAGTGCTCGCCGATGGTGCGCGCCTCGTTGTAGGTGCGGGGGTGCAGGGTGGTGATGCGGTACGCCTCGGTCACGGGCGGCACCGCTGCCGGACGGGGAGTCGGGTCCAGCGCGACGCTGCCGCGCGTGCGGGATGCGGGCTCCTGCTCCGTACGCCGCAGATCGGTCGTGCGCAGGGCGGCCGTACGCGCCGCGGCGGGCCGGGGTACGCCGCGCACCGGCTCGTCGTCACCGGGGGTCCAGCGGCGGGCCACGGCCGGCACGGGCTCGTCGAGATCGAGCTCGTCCTCGTCGTAGGCGTCGTCGGCGTAGCGACGGTCTCGGGCGTCACGGGCGTCCTCGTCATCCTCGACCAGACCGAGGTACAGGCCCAACTTGCGCATCGCGCCGGGCATGGGGCTCTCCTGGGGATCGGTCGTACGGCGGGCTCATCCGGGGGTGAGACTAGCCGAGCGCAGGTGGCCGAGGGCCGAGCAACGCCGTGCCGACACGCACGTACGTCGCGCCGCACGCGACCGCCTGCTCCAGGTCACCGCTCATCCCGGCGCTGATCTCGACGGCTTCCGGGTGGCTGGCGCGCAGCTGCTCCGACAGCGCCGCGAGCTCGGCGAAGGCCGCAGCCGGGTCGGCGGCCCGGGGCGCCACGGCCATCACGCCGGTCAGCCGCAGACCCGGGGCGTCGGCGACCTGCTCGGCGAGCGCCTCGAGATCGGCCGGCAGCACGCCGGCCCGGGCGGCGTCGCCGTCCAGGCTCACCTGCAGCATGACGTCCACCGAGCGCTGCGCGCGTACGGCGCCGGCCGACAGCGCCGCGGCTAGCGAGGGGCGGTCGACCGAGTGCACGACATCGGCGTACGCCGTCACGCTCTTGGCCTTGTTGGTCTGCAGACCGCCGACGAAGTGCCAGCGCAGGCCCGTCAGTGCGGCGGCCTTGGCTGCGGCCTCCTGGTCCCGGTTCTCCCCCACGTCGGTCACCCCGAGCTCGGCCAGCAGGGCGACGTCCTCGACGGGGTGCGTCTTGGTCACGGCGATCAGGGTGACGGCGCTGCGCTCGCGACCGGCCGCGGCGCAGGCTTCGGTCAGGCGCTGCTCCAGCGCGGCGAGCGATCCCGCGAGCTCATCGCGCCGCGTCGACGCACTCACGTCAGCACCACGGCGCCGGCATGGCGGCCGGTGCGGCCGTCGCGGCGGTAGGAGTAGAGGTGGCTCTGCTCCATCGTGCAGCCGCCGGCGGCGCGCACATCGACCAGGCCGGCGGCGTGCAACTGCGCCAGGGCCCCGGCCGTCAGGTCCAGCGACGCGGTCCCGGCCGGGGTGCTCGCGCGACTGCCGGGCACCGCGGCCTCGACGTCGTCGGCCATCGCGTCCGGCACCTCGTAGCAGCGGCCGCACACCGCGGGACCGACCACCGCGCTGATGTCTGCCGGCATGGCGCCCAGGTCGGTCATCGCGGCGAGCGTGGCCGGCAGCACGCCGGCGGCCAGCCCCTGGCGTCCGGCGTGCACGGCAGCGACGACGCCGGCGACGGGGTCGACCAGGAGTACGGGAAGGCAGTCCGCGGCCAGCACGACCAGCGCCAGTCCGGGCGTGCGCGTGACAAGCGCGTCGACCCCGGGAACCGTCGCCGGGTCGGGAGCGCCCACCACCGCCACGTCACGGCCGTGCACCTGCTCGGCGAAGACCAGGTGCGCCGCGCCGAGGGCTTGCGCCAGCCGGGACCGGTTCGCGGCGACATCGGCCGGGTCGTCACCGACGTGCAGGGCCAGGTCGAGCCCGGCGTACGGCCCGGCGCTCACCCCGCCCGCCCGAGTGGTGAACCCTGCGCGGGCCGCAGCGGGCAGACCGGCAGGCAGCAGCAGGTCGCGGACGGCCCCTACTTGAGGAAGTCGGGGACGTCGAGGTCGTCCTCGAAGACCACGGTGCGCCGGGGCGCGGGGGGCGCTGACGTCGGCCGGGGGCGCGCGGTCGGGGTGAAGGCCGGCGACGCAGCCTTCGGGGCGGGCTCGGGCTCCTCCACCGCTGCCGGCCGGCGGGTCTCGATGCGGCGGACCGGGGTCGGGGCGCCCGCGTCGAAGCCGGCCGCGATCACGGTGACGCGGACCTCGTCGCCGAGCGCGTCGTCGATGACGGCGCCGAAGATGATGTTGGCCTCGGGGTGCGCGGCGTCGGCGACGAGCTGAGCGGCCTCGTTGATCTCGAACAGGCCGAGGTCGCTGCCGCCGGAGATGTTGAGCAGGACGCCGTGGGCACCGTCCATGCTGGCCTCCAGCAGCGGGGAGGCGATGGCCATCTCGGCCGCGACGGCCGCGCGGTCGTCGCCCCGGGCGTTGCCGATGCCCATCAGGGCGCTGCCGGCACCGCTCATGACGGCCTTGACGTCGGCGAAGTCCAGGTTGATCAGACCGGGGGTCGTGATGAGGTCGGTGATGCCCTGGACGCCGGACAGCAAGACCTGGTCAGCGCTCTTGAAGGCGTCGAGCACGCTGACCTGACGGTCGCTGATCGACAGCAGTCGGTCGTTGGGGATGACGATGAGGGTGTCGCACTCGTTGCGCAGCGCCTCGATGCCCTCCTCCGCCTGCTGGGCGCGGCGACGGCCCTCGAAGGAGAACGGCCGGGTGACTACGCCGATCGTGAGCGCGCCCAGACCCTTGGACACCGCCGCGACGACAGGGGCGCCACCCGTGCCGGTACCACCGCCTTCACCAGCGGTCACGAAGACCATGTCGGCCCCCTTGAGGACCTCCTCGATCTCCTCCTGGTGGTCCTGCGCGGCCTGCCGGCCGACGTCGGGCTGCGCGCCGGCGCCGAGCCCCCGGGTGAGCTCGCGACCCACGTCGAGCTTGACGTCGGCGTCGCTCATCAGCAGCGCCTGGGCATCGGTGTTGATGGCGATGAACTCCACGCCCTTGAGGCCCACCTCGATCATCCGGTTGACGGCGTTGACGCCGCCACCGCCGATGCCGACCACCTTGATGACGGCGAGGTAGTTCTGCGGTGCTGCCACGGTGGTGGTGCCTCTCGGTACGGGGGTCGGTGGGGCAGAGCGGAGGTGCAGGTCGAGGGTTCGAGATGAACTCTCGACCTCAACGAGACGCTTACAGTTATGTCAACCTGTGTGCTGCGCGGGACGTTACGGCCGGCCGCTTGTCAGGGTCAACCTCCCTGCGGCGTGTCGCGCACCGATGTTGCGAACCGGGCGTGAGATGTCCGTCAGCGGGCGCGCTTGGCGGCGTACATCTGCTTGTCCGCGACGTCGATGAGACCGGCCGGATCGTGCTCGCCGCGCGGGGAGATGGCCACTCCGACGCTCACCCCGACACTGGACCGGGTGCCGGCCACCGGCATCGGCCGGGCGACGGCGCTCTGGATGCGCGGCACCAGGGCGGCCACCGCGTCGGCCGTCGCCGACTCGACCAGCACGACGAACTCGTCGCCGCCGAGGCGGGCCACCGTGTCAGACGGGCGCACCGCCCCGACCAGTCGCTCCGCCACTCCGCGCAGGACGTCGTCGCCGACGGCGTGCCCGTAGCGGTCGTTGACCGCCTTGAAGCCGTCGAGGTCCAGGAACAGCACGCCCAGCTCGTGCCCGCCCCCGCGCCTGGCGAGCGCCGCCTCCAGGCGCCTCTCGAACAGCCTGCGGTTCGCCAAGCCCGT
>JBBPYI010000104.1:0-3428 GCA_038200075.1 Mycobacteriales bacterium | reverse complement strand
CCGGCCCAGGAGACCTCCTGGGCCAGCCGCCCAGCGGGACCGGCGACGCCGGGCGACGACGACCAGGACGACGACGTCAGCGTGCGCAGGCTCTTTCGCCGCCGCAAGCCCTGATCGGAGCCTGCGCCGAGACCCCGGTGGTCCGTCGGCGGGACGTTCCCCGTACCACGCAGGACGAACAGGGATGTAGCGCCCCAGCCCCTTGACGGGCGCGCGCGACACGTGTGTAGTTACAGCCGTGTCGTTCCCCCTGCACAGCCGACCGACCGTCGTTCTGTGCCGTGACACCCACCTCGGTCCGGCGCTCGCCGGTCCGACCGATCTGGTCTGAGGAGACGAGATGAGCGAGCCGCTACACCTGGCCGCCCTGGGTGACGACGATGCCGTCCTGCTGTCGTGGCAGGAGCAGGCGCTCTGCGCCCAGACCGACCCCGAGGCGTTCTTCCCGGAGAAGGGCGGCTCGACCCGCGAGGCCAAGCGCATCTGCGTCGGCTGCGACGTCAAGGGCGAGTGCCTGGAGTACGCCCTGGGCCAGGACGAGCGCTTCGGCATCTGGGGCGGGCTGTCCGAACGCGAGCGCCGCCGCCTCAAGCGCGCCGCCGGCTAGCTCGAGCCGCCCCTGTCGGCGCGGCCGTCGGCAGCACTGCGGAGCGCGTACGCAGACTGCTCCCGGAGACGGAGCAGTCTGCCCAGCCTGCCGAGACGCCCTCTCGGCAAGCGGAGGTCGGCAACGGGTTCCGTCCGCAGCCCTGGCAGTCGCCGGTTCGGGTAGCCGCCGGTTCGGGGCTGGTGGGAGTCGCGACTACCGTCGGAGCCCGTGCCATCCGTCCGCACGTCTCGTCCACAGGGACGGCCCACGGCGCCGGTCACGGCAGTTCTCGTCAGCCATGAGGGAGCGCGCTGGCTGCCCGAGGCGCTTGCGGCTCTGGCTGCGCAGACCGTGCGCCCCTTGAACGTCGTCGGCGTCGACACCGGCAGCAGCGACGTCAGCCCCGACTTGCTGCGGGCAGCCCTGGGCTCGGTGCTCGAGCTGCCGCCCGACACGACGTACACGAGGGCGGTGGCTGCTGGCCTGGCCCACGTCCCTGCCTCGACGTGGGTGTGGCTCCTGCACGATGACGCCGCCCCGGCGCCCGACGCCCTGGAGCAGCTGCTCGCGGCCGATGCCGACACCGCCCTGCGCGGACCCAAGGTGGTCGACTGGGATGACCCGCGCACCCTGCTCGAGGTGGGGCTGACGACCGACGCCTCCGGTCGCCGCCTGACCGGGGTCGAGCCCGGGGAGCAGGACCAGGGCCAGCGCGACCAGCCACGCGACGTCTTGGCGGTGGGGACGGCAGGCGCGCTCGTACGCCGTGACGTCTGGGACGCCGTCGGCGGTCTGGACGCCGAGATCGGCATGTTCGCGGACGATCTGGATCTAGGTCGTTCGTGTGTCGGAGCCGGCCATCGGGTCGCCGTGGTGCCGGCCGCCGTCGTCCGGCACGCCCGCGCCGCAGCGACCGGGCGACGGCGCACCGGCACCCGGGCTGTCGCCGCCGACCGCAGGGCCAGGGCGTACGTGCGGCTAGCGCACGCCCGGGCAGCGTGGCTGCCGTTCACCGTCGGGCGGGTGGTCCTTGGCGCGCTGGTCGCTGCCGCGGTCCTGCTGCTCGGACGCCGGCCCCGCCTGGCGCTCGACGAGCTCGCGGCGCTGCGGCCCGTCCTGCGACCCGACCGACTGGCGAGGGCCCGGCGGCGTCGTCGCACCACCGGCGCACCCGACCGGACGCTGCTGGCCCGACGAGGTCCCCGCTTGCAGCTGCCCGCCCGATGGCCGCGAGCCGCTCCTGCGCCCTGGCGTGACGCGCTCCCAGGGCTTTTGCTCGTGGCGGCCGTCGGCGTCGTCACGCTTGTCGCCGAGCGGGCGCTGCTGACCGGTGGGGCGCTCGCCGGTGGCCGGCTGCTGCCGGCGCCTGACGGCGCCGGTGCGCTCCTGCGCGCCTTCGCTGACGGGGCGCCACCGGACACCGGCGTGCTGGCGTTGCTGAGCCTGCCGCTGCTGGGTCACGCGGACGCGGCGGTCGCCCTGCTGGTGCTCGCGGCGGTGCCCCTGTCGGCAGGGACCGCCTGGCTGGCGACCGGTCGGGCCGTACGCCGCCCTGCGCTGCGGTGCTGGGCCGGCGCCACGTGGGCGCTGCTCCCCGTGGCCACCGGCGCGGTCGCCGCCGGTCGCCTGGATGCACTGACGGTGCAGGTGGCGCTGCCGCTGCTGCTCGTCGCCGGCTACGACGTGGCCACCCGTGACCCGCGCGGTCGGTGGCAGAGAGCCTGGGCGCTCGGCCTCGGTCTCGCCCTGGTCGTGGCGCTCGCGCCGCTGGTCTGGCCGCTCGCCGCGCTGCTGCTGCTCGGCGTGGCCGCGTGCGGCCCCAGGGACAGAGCCGCATGCGGCGCCGGGGTCGCCCGGACCCGCGCCGCTGCCATCAGGCCCCTGCTCGCCGTGCTCATCGTCCTCGGGGTGGGGCTGCTCCTGCTGCCGCGCGACCTGGGAGCCTTCCTGCTGCGGCCCGGTCGGTCTGCACCCGAGCTGACGGAACCGGGTCTGGCGGCGTGGCGGTTGCTCCTGCTGTGGCCAGGCGGGCCCGGTCTGCCGGCGGTCGCTGTGACGCTGGGGTTGCTAGCCGCCGCGGTCGCCGTCGTCCTGCGTCGTGCGCGGTCCGCGGTCGTCGACGCCGGCTGGGTGCTGGCGCTGGTCGGCCTCGCCGTCGCCGTCCTGCTGGCCAGGCTTGAGGTGCCCGTCTGGCCGGGGGTACCGCTCCAGGTGACCGCGGCCGGGCTGTTGCTGGCCGCTCTGGCCGGAGCGGACGCGCTGCCGGAGTCGCTGCAGCGCAACGCATTTGGTCGGCGGCAGCTCGTCGCTGTCCTGGTGGTCGCGGCAGCCGCAGCCGTCCCGGTGCTGGGTGCTGTCAGCTGGGCCGTGCGCGGCGCCGACGGGCCGCTGCAGCGCGGTCCCGTGACGGTGCTGCCGGCGTACGCTCGGGTCGAGCTCGCCGCCGCCGATCTGCGCGCGCTGGTGCTTGCACCGCAGCCGGACGGCTCGGTGACCTACGCGGTGACCGGGGCCGACGGCCCGCGCCTGACGGACCCGAAGCCGCTGGTGCTGGACGACGTCGTGGCCGATCTGCTGTCGCCACGGGGCTCGGACGCGGCGGCGGCCCTGTCGACCCGCGCGGTGCGCTACGTCGCGCTCACCGGCGGGGACGGACCCGACGCGGCCGCGCTCGACGGTCAGCCGGGCCTGCTGCGACAGGCGGGCAGTGCCCCGCTGCTGTGGCGGGTCGTGGCGCCAGCCACCCGACTGGTGCTGCTGTCGCCGAGCGCGGCCGCCACGGCCGCCACGAACCGGGCGCCCACCGTCGCCGGGACAGCCGTCACCGACTGGCTGCCCT
>JBBPYI010000103.1:0-3420 GCA_038200075.1 Mycobacteriales bacterium | reverse complement strand
CTGCTCGACATGCTGGCCTACGCGATGGGTGGCCGGGCTGCTGAGGAACTGGTCTTCCACGACCCGACGACCGGCGCCAGCAACGACATCGAGAAGGCCACCGCCACGGCCCGGGCGATGGTCACGCAGTACGGCATGAGCGAGCGCCTCGGCGCGGTCAAGTTCGGTCAGGAGTCCGGCGAGGTCTTCATGGGCCGCGACATGGGCCACGGCCGCGACTACTCCGAGGAGATCGCCGCGCAGGTCGACGCCGAGGTCCGCTTGCTGGTGGAGAACGCCCACCACGAGGCCTGGGAGATCCTGGTCGAGTACCGCGACGTGCTCGACGACATGGTGCTCAAGCTCCTCGACAAGGAGACGCTGGGCAAGGAGGAGGTCGCCGAGATCTTCGCCGCCGTCCCGAAGCGCCCGTCGCGTCAGCACCCGACCGGCAACGGCCGCCGTCCGCTGTCGACCAAGCCGCCCGTGCTCACGCCGGCTGAGCTGGCCGTCATGGGTCCGGCCGACCTGGCCGACCTGGAGGACCTGGCCCGCGGTCGCAGCAAGGCTCCGGCCCGTCGTCGGGTGCCGTCGGAGTCCCGGTCCCGCGCGTCGGTGAACCGCGAGGCGACCGAGCCGGTTGCCCAGGACACTGCGCGCAAGGCCCCGAAGGCGGCGACCACCCGCTCTGCTCCCGCCCGCCGCCGCCGCGCCACCGGCACGGACCCGGCCTCCTAGGGCGTGGCAGCAGGCGCCTTCGACGCCGCCCGGGTCGAGGCAGCCATCCGTGAGCTGCTCATCGGGATCGGCGAGGACGTCGATCGCGAGGGGCTGCGGCAGACCCCGGCGAGAGTCGCCCGCATGTACGCCGAGGTGTTCGCCGGGCTGCACGCCGACCCGGCCGCGCTCTCGCTCCCGCTGTTCGACGAGCACCACGACGAGCTGGTGATCGTCAAGGACATCGCGCTGTCGAGCTTCTGCGAGCACCACCTGGTGCCGTGGAGCGGGACCGCGGCCGTCGGCTACCTGCCGGGCAAGCAGGGTCACATCACCGGGCTGTCCAAGCTGGCCCGGCTCGTCGACCTCTACGCCCAGCGCCCGTCGGTGCAGGAGCGTCTCACCGCCCAGGTTGCCGACGCGCTGGTGGAGCGGCTCGACCCGCGCGGCGTCATCGTCGTGGTCGAGGCCGAGCACCTGTGCATGACGATCCGGGGTGTGAGCAAGCCAGGGGCGCGCACCGTCACCTCGGCCGTACGCGGCATCCTGAAGACCTCGGCCGTGACGCGCGCCGAGGCGATGAGCCTGATCCTGGGCCGTTGAACGACCTGACAGATCCAGGGCTGGGTCGTACCCGCGTCATGGGCGTCGTGAATGCCACGCCGGACTCCTTCAGCGACGCCCACCCCACGGCCGAGCAGGCCGTACGCCACGGGCTCGATCTGCTGGAGCAGGGCGCCGACCTGCTCGACGTCGGTGGCGAGTCGACCCGACCGGGCGTCCAGCGGGTGCCCGAGGACGAGGAGCTGCGCCGGGTCGTGCCGGTGGTGGTCGCCCTGGTGGCTGCCGGCGCGGTCGTGTCGGTCGACACGATGCGCGCCTCGGTCGCGCGGTCGGCCGTCGAGGAGGGCGCACACCTGGTCAACGACGTGTCCGGCGGGCTGGCCGACGCCGACATGCTCGCGACCGTGGCCGCCCTCGGCGTGCCCTACATCGCGATGCACTGGCGCGGGCACAGCGTCGACATGCAGCAGCGGGCCGGCTACACCGACGTCGTCGCCGAGGTGACCGCCGAGCTCTGCGCCCGCCGCGACGCCGCGTTGGCCGCGGGGATCGCGCCGGACAACCTGCTGCTGGACCCCGGGCTGGGCTTCGCCAAGCAGGGCCCGCACAGCTGGTCGCTGCTGCGGGCGCTGCCCTCGCTGGCCGCGCTGGGCCACCCGCTGCTGGTCGGCGCCAGTCGCAAGGCCTTCCTGGGCGATCTGCTGGCCGATCCGTCCGGCGAGCGCCGGCCGGCTGCCGGGCGCGACGCCGCGACCGCCGCCCTGACCGTCGTCGCGGCGCAGGCCGGAGTCTGGGCCGTACGCGTGCACGACGTCGCCCCCAGCGCCGACGCGGTCCGGGTTGTCTCGGCGCTGGCCACGTGCGCGACAGCGCTGCGCCCATGAGCGACACCGAAGCGGTCGAGGCCGTCAACACCGCGATGTACGAGGCGTTCGAGACCGCCGACGTTGACCGGATGCGTGGAGTCTGGGACGAGCTCGACCCCGGCGCCGTCGTCTGCGTGCACCCCGGCTGGCCGATGCTGCGTGGCCGCGAGCAGGTGCTGCGGTCCTGGTCGGCGGTGATGGCCGGCACCGACTACATCCAGTTCTTCCTCACCGATGTGCAGGTCAGCGTCCTCGGCGACACCACCATCGTGACCTGCACCGAGAACGTCCTCACCGAGGTCACCGAAGCCGGTCCGCGCAACACCGCGGTGGTCGCGACCAACGTGCTCGTACGCCGCGGTGACGCCTGGAAGGTGCAGGTGCATCACGGCTCGCCGGTCCTCGGGCGGCTCGTCGATGAGTGACCGGATCGCCCTGACCGGGCTGCGGGTGCGGGGCTTTCACGGGGTCTTCCCCGAGGAGCGTCAGGGCGGCCAGGACTTCGTCGTCGACGCGACCCTGCACCTGGACCTGCGGCCCGCTGCGGCCGCCGACGACCTGACGCTGACCGTGCACTACGGCGAGCTGGCCGAGCAGCTGGCGCAGCTCGTCGAGGGCGAGCCGGTCGACCTGATCGAGACCCTCGCCGAGCAGCTGGCGCAGGTCTGCCTGTCGCACCCCGCCGTCACGGCGGTCGAGGTGACCGTGCACAAGCCGTCCGCCCCGATCGCCCGCGCCTTCACCGACGTATCGGTCACGGTGCGCCGACCATGACCGCTGTCCTCTCGATCGGCAGCAACCTCGGCGACCCCTTGGCCCGGTTGCGGGAGGCGGTGGCGCTGCTGCGGCCGTACGCCGTGTCCTCGGTCTGGCAGACCGCCCCCTGGGGCGGCGTCGAGCAGCCGGACTTCCTCAACGCCGTGGTGCTGTGCGAGCTCGACGCGACGCGCGCCTGGGAGCTGGCTCAGCAGGCCGAGCGGCAGGCCGGCCGCGAACGGGAGGTGCGGTGGGGACCGCGGAGCCTGGACGTCGACGTCGTCCTGGCCGCCGCGCCGGTGCCCGAGGGGCTGCTCGTGCCGCACCCGCGAGCCCACGAGCGGGCCTTCGTGCTGGCGCCCTGGCTCGAGGTCGAGCCAGCGGCGACGCTGCCCGGGCGCGGCTCGGTGCGCGCCCTGCTGGCCGGACTGGACGGCGCAGGCCTGGTCCGGCGCGACGACCTGGCGCTGGCATGACGCCGTCTCGACCGTCGGTGCTGGTGCTGCTCGCGGCCGGCTTCGCCCTGCTCGGCTATCTG
>JBBPYI010000102.1:0-5109 GCA_038200075.1 Mycobacteriales bacterium | reverse complement strand
TACTTCTCCTTCATCGCCACCGCCCAGATGCGGCGGGCAACCCGGCCGATGACGGCGTACTCCGCGTCCATGCCGTTGCTGAAGAAGAACGACAGGTTGGGTGCGAAGTCGTCGATGTCCATGCCGCGGGCGAGATAGGCCTCGACGTAGGTGAACCCGTTCGACAGGGTGAAGGCCAGCTGGCTGATCGGGTTGGCCCCGGCCTCGGCGATGTGATAGCCGGAGATGCTGACGGAGTAGAAGTTGCGGACCTGCTGCTCGATGAACCACTGCTGGATGTCGGCCATCGCGCGCAGACCGAATTCCGTCGAGAAGATGCAAGTGTTCTGGCCCTGGTCCTCCTTGAGGATGTCGGCCTGCACCGTCCCGCGGACGTTCGCCAGGACCCAGGCGCGCAGCTCGTCGGTCTCGGCGGCGTCGGGCTCGCGGCCCTCGTCTTCGCGGAAGCGGTCTATTCGCTGGTCGATGGCGGTGTTGAGGAACATCGCCAGGATGGTCGGCGCCGGCCCGTTGATGGTCATGGACACCGAGGTCGTCGGGTCGCACAGGTCGAACCCGCCGTAGAGCACCTTCATGTCGTCCAGGGTGGCGATCGAGACGCCGGAGGTGCCGACCTTCCCGTAGACGTCTGGTCGCGGGTCCGGGTCGCGGCCGTAGAGCGTGACCGAGTCGAACGCCGTCGACAGTCGGGTGGCGTCGCTGTCACCCGACAGCACCTTGAACCGGCGGTTGGTACGAAAGGCGTCGCCCTCACCTGCGAACATCCGCGCGGGCGCTTCACCCTCGCGCTTGAACGGGAAGACGCCTGCGGTGAAGGGATACTCGCCGGGCAGGTTCTCCCGACGCAGGAAGTCGACGAGCTCACCGGGCTCGGTGGTACGGGGGAGTGCGACCCGGGGCACCTTGTTGCCCGACAGGGTCGTGCGCGTGAGGGCGGTGCGGATCTGCTTGCCCCGCACCGTGTAGACGAGCTCATCGCCGCTGTGCTCGTCGACCCGGGTCGGCCACGCGTCCAGCAGGGCCTGCACGTCAGGCGCCAGGACCGTGGTGGACAGCAGAACGTCGATCTCGTCGGTGGACTGCACCAGCTCGCGGGTCGTCTGCAGCGCAGCGCGTCGTCGCGCCAGAGCCGACTGCTCGCGAGTCGTCGCGTGGTAGCCACGGACCGTCACGGAGATCTCGGCCAGATAGCGCTCACGGGCCGCCGGCAGGACCCCGGTCAGACCGGTGGAGGCCTTGATGTCGACGACCGGCAGGACGCCGGCGCCGGCCGCCAGTCCCTTGTCCACCAGCAACCCGCGAAGGTGCTGGTAGAGCGCGGTGACGCCGTCGTCGTTAAAGCGCGCCGCGCTCGTCCCGAAGACCGGCATCGACTCCCACGAGGCGCCGAAGGCCTCGCGGTTGCGGACCATCTGACGGGCCACGTCGCGGCGAGCGTCCTCGGCGCCGCGGCGCTCGAACTTGTTGACTGCGACAGCGTCGGCGGCGTCCAGCATGTCGATCTTCTCGAGCTGCGAGGCGGCGCCGTACTCCGGGGTCATGACGTAGAGGCTGACGTCGCAGAACGGCACGATCGCCGCGTCACCCTGGCCGATGCCGGGCGTCTCGACGATCACCAGGTCGAAGCCGGCCGCCTTGCAGGCGGTGATGACGTCGCCGAGGTGCTCGGGCACCTGGGCGCCGGCGGTGCGGGTGGCCAGTGAGCGGAAGAAGGTCTTGGCCGGGTCGGCGCTGTCCAGGGCGTTCATGCGGATGCGGTCGCCGAGCAGCGCGCCGCCGCCCTTGCGCCGGGTCGGGTCGATGGCGATGACCGCGACGCGCAGCTTGTCCTCCTGGTCCAGGCGCAGCCGGCGCAGCAGCTCGTCGGTCAGTGAGCTCTTGCCCGAGCCGCCGGTGCCGGTGATGCCGAGCACGGGGACGTCGCGGCCGGCGACGGCCTGGCGCAGGGCGGCGGCGAGCTCGGGGGAGCGCCCGGCCTCCAGGACCGTGATCGCACGGGCCAGGGCGGCTGGGTCCGCGGCCAGCACGTCGTCCAGTGCGGGCGGGTCGGCAGCCAGGTCGAGGTCGCACTTCTCGACCAGGGTGTTGATCATGCCGGCGAGACCGAGACGCTGGCCGTCCTCGGGGGCGAAGATCGTCACGCCGCGGGAGCGGAGCAGCTCGATCTCCTCGGGGACGATGACGCCGCCCCCACCGCCGAAGACCTGCACGTGCCCGGCGCCGGCCTCGGCCAGGCGCTCCACGAGATAGCTGAAGTACTCGACATGCCCACCCTGGTAGGACGAGATGGCCACGCCCTGAGCGTCCTCCTGCAGCGCGGCGGCGACGACGGCCTCGACGCTGCGGTCATGTCCGAGGTGCACGACCTCGACGCCTTGAGCCTGCAGGACCCGACGCATGATGTTGATCGCGGCGTCGTGGCCGTCGAACAGGCTGGCCGCGGTGACGAAGCGGACCGGGTGGGTGGCGACGTGCAGTGCGCTCACGGGACTCCTCGAGGCTGTGGCCGACGCCTCAAGATACCTGGACGTCCAGGTAGTTGGGGTGAGACGCTGACGACATGTGCCGGAGCATCAAGACCCTGCGTCCGCCGTACGCCGACGAGGTCGGACCTGAGGACGTCCAGGCGGCCGCGCTGCAGTACGTCCGCAAGATCGCGGGGATGCGTACGCCCGCGGCCAAGAACGTCGTCGCCTTCGACATGGCGGTGCAGGCGGTGTCCGCGGCGACGGCCGAGCTGCTGGTCTCGATCGAGGTGCGCCCCCAGGCGCGTCGGGTGTGACCGGGGACGCCGAACCGGTCTCGCGCGCGGGTCGAACGATCAGTGTGACCATCGCCGCGAACGCATGACCAGCACCCTGGACCGCCCGTCCACCCCGGCGAGTGCAGCATCGCGGCCCCGGCCGTACGGCGTCGTGGCGGGGCTGCTGTCCGGTGCAGGTGCGCTGGCCGTCGGGGAGCTCGCCGGACGGCTCGTGCCCGGCGCGGTCAGTCCCATCGTCGCGGTCGCGAACCGGGTCGTCGAGCTCACACCCGACGGCCCCCGGCGAGCCGGGATCAGCGCCTTCGGCAGCCTGGACAAGCCGCTGCTGCTCGGCATGATCCTGCTGGTGGTGGCGGCGCTGGCCGGCTGGTGCGGCGTGCTGGCTCAGCGCCACCAGACCCGCGGTGAGCTGGCCGTGGCCGGGTTGGCTGTCGTCGTGCTTGCGGCCTCGCTGCCTGACAACGGGTCCACGGTGACCGGTGCGGTGCTGACGGCCGTCGGGATGCTCCTGGTCGGGGTCAGCCTGCTGCGCTTGCTGACCTCCCGCCCGGCACCGGTGCGCGGTCGCCCGGCGCCCACGGGCGTGGATCGACGGCACTTCTTCATCCGCTCCGCCGTCGTGGGCGTCGGGACGGTCGCGGCCGGTGGCCTGCTGAAGGTGCTCGACGTGCGAGCGGAGGTCGGCGCGGTGCGCGCGAAGCTCGGCCTGCCTGCTCCCGTACGCCCTGCTCCAGGAAATATCGCCGCCGCCAGCCTCGGCGTCCCCGGCATCACCCCGGTGATCACGCCCAACAGCGACTTCTACCGGATCGACACCGCTCTGGTCGTGCCGCAGGTGGATCCGCGTACCTGGTCGATGGGTGTAGGGGGGCGGGTTGACCGCCCGCTGAGCCTGACCTACGACCAGCTGCTCGCCATGCCCCAGGTCGAGGCCGACATCACCATCCAGTGCGTCAGCAACGAGGTCGGTGGCGACCTGGTCGGTCTCGCGCGCTGGCAGGGCGTGCTGCTGCGCGATGTGCTGGCGATGGCGGGGGTGCAGCCGGGAGCGACGCAGATCGTGGGGGAGTCGGTCGATGGCTTCACCGCCGGCTTCCCGACGACCTACGGCACCGATGACCGCTTCGCGATGATCGCCATCGGCATGAACGGCGTGCCGCTGCCGGTCGAGCACGGCTTCCCGGCCAGGCTCATCGTGCCGGGCCTCTACGGCTACGTCTCGGCCACCAAGTGGCTCAAGAGCATCACGCTGACCACGCTCGAGGAGTTCGACGGGTTCTGGATCCCGCGGGGCTGGTCCAAGCTCGGACCCATCAAGATCGCGTCGCGTATCGACGTTCCCCGCAGCGGCTCGACGGTGGCTGCCGGCCCCGTGACCGTCGGCGGCATGGCCTGGGCGCCCGGTCGTCGACGTGGCGTGACGGCAGTCGACGTGCGGGTCGATGGGGGCAGCTGGCAGGCGGCTGAGCTCGGCGGGGCGCTGTCGGAGAACGCCTGGCGGCAGTGGAGCTGGACCTGGGACGCCTCGCCTGGTCTGCACCTGCTGGAGGCCCGCGCCACCGATCGCACCGGTGAGGTGCAGACCGAGCGAATCGCCCCCGTCGCACCCGATGGTGCGAGCGGCTTTCACGCGGTGGAGATCGACGTTCGCGGCTGAGCAAGGACTGCTGCAGCCGGCGCGTGAGTTGAGGCGGTACGGACGGACCTCCGACATGGCGGGCCACGACGGCGCCGCCGACCGTCCTGAGGAGCACCAGATGAAGATCGGCATCATCGGCGCCGGCAACATCGGCGGCAACCTGACCCGACGGCTCACCGCAGCCGGCCACGACGTCGCGGTCGCCAACTCCCGCGGCCCGCAGACGCTGGCAGAGCTCGCGGCCGAGACCGGCGCAAACGCCGTCGACGTGACCGAGGCCCCGCGAGGGGCAGACGTCGTCATCGTGACCATCCCGCAGAAGAACGTCCCCGACCTGCGGGCAGGACTGCTCAACGGCGCCCCGGTCGTCGTCGACACAGGCAACTACTACCCGCAGCAGAGGGACGGTCGGATCGTCAAGATCGAAGACGGCACCCCCGAGAGCGCTTGGGTGGCAGCCCAGCTCGGCCGTACGGTCGTCAAGGCCTTCAACGGCATCTATGCCGCAGACCTGCTCGACGGAGGCCGCCCCGCCGGCGCGCCGGACCGCCGGGCGCTGCCGGTCGCGGGTGACGACGATGAGTCCAAGCGGGTCGTCATCGCCCTGCTCGACGACCTCGGCTTCGACGGCGTAGACGCGGGAAGCCTGCAGGACTCCTGGCGGCAGCAGCCGGGCACCCCGAGCTACGGCACGAGCGCTGGGTCC
>JBBPYI010000101.1:0-5691 GCA_038200075.1 Mycobacteriales bacterium | reverse complement strand
GATCCAGGCAACGATCCCTGGTGACCCGGATGTCGTCGGCAACGCGCTGGCGCTGATGGCGCTCAGCGCGGCGAAGAACCTGGCCGGGTGCGTCGTCGAGGCGGCCGCGCGACGTGGGCTCGGCCCCGTGGAGCCGCTGGCCGACGTCCGCGAGCAGCTCCAGCGCCAAGACTCCTGACGGCTGACCCGGCTCAGCGCTCCGGATCGAGCAGCTGCCCCAGTCGGAATGCCAGCGCCACCGGCCGTGTGAGGGCGACCTCGTCCTGGAAGCGACCGGTCTCGCGGAAGCGGTCGCCGTCCAGCTCGTGGGTCACCAGCTCGAGCGGCTCCTGCTCCAGACGCCAGAAGTGCTGGATGCCAGCGGTGGCGTACTGGATGGGCTTGACGATGCGGTCAGTGCTCACGCTGCTCGGACTCATCACCTCGACGGCGAGCAGCACGTCACCGGGCTCCAGGCGGCCCGCGGCGATGGCCGACCTTCGGTAGAGCACGACGTCGGGCTCGCGGTAGTTACGCAGGTCGAAGTAGACGCCCGGATCGGAGGCGCCCCCCAGCCCGGCTCGATTGCCGCGGAGAGCAGATGCGACAGCTCGTTGGCCAGGAGGCTGTGGCGCAAGTGCGGCGGCGGGGTCACGAGCAGGGCCCCGTCGACCAGCTCGTAGCGGAAGTCGGTATCCGGCAGGTCGTCGGTCGTCCAGCCGTCATGCGGGACCTGCAGGACCGTCATGCTGCTCATCGTGCCCTCCGTCCGCCGCCATGTCACAACGCTGCAGGACGGACTCCGCGTCGTCCAGATGCCGTTGGTGACCTGTGGATGACGGCCGTCGGGCTTCTGACCTCAGGCCGCTTGCTGCAGGAGCACGCTGACGACGTACCCGAGGTCCAGCCGGCTGTCGCAGTGGGTCGGCGCAAGCGTCCCTGCGCGAACCAGCCCGTTCGGGTCGAGCTCGGCGGCGTCGCCCCAGGGGTTCGCGGGGTGGTGCAGGACCGGGACGCCGTCGGCGGTGCGCACCTCGAGCCGGCGGTCGGGATGCAGGATCAGCAGGAAGCCGAGCTGGTGCACCAAGGTGTGGTGACGGCTGCACACCAGCACCAGGTTCGACAGGTCGGTACGACCCCCGTCGGACCAGTAGACGACGTGGTGCGCGTGCAGCGTGCGGTGCCGGCTGCAGCCCGGAAAGCGGCAGCGTTCGCCATCCAGGCTCCCGAGCAGCTCGCGCAGGGCCAGGCTCGGCTGGCGTGCGGAGCGGCCCGCGTCGTGAGCGGTACGGTCCGTGGGCCCCAGCGGTCGCAGCCGGACGGTGCCACCGCGGCCAGGCAACGTCTTCAGCACTGCCCCGAGGCTGGTCGGCGGCAGCAGCTCTCCGTCGCGCAGGCGCCCCCAGCCGGACAGCGGGTCGACCTGCACGACCAGCCTCGAGCGCTGGCGCCTGAAGCTCTCCGGATGGCCGGCTCGTTCAACTTCCAGAGCCGCGCTCGCCATGGCCAGCAGCGCCTCGCCGTCGGTGGCACGGCGCGGGCCGACGGTCTCGTCTGCGTCGGGGGCGGGCAGCTCCGGCGTTCCCGCGGGAACGCCGGAAGCCGACGGTGCTGGGACTGGGACTGCAGCGTCGTCCGCACGCAGCGACAGGACGAAGCCGTGGTAACGCTCGAGCGCAGCCTGCACCTCCTGCGGCGTCGCATCGGGGTACGCCGTCCAGCCCGGTGCCGACGTTCCCGCG
Source organism: Mycobacteriales bacterium (assembly GCA_038200075.1). Classification (GTDB taxonomy): domain Bacteria; phylum Actinomycetota; class Actinomycetes; order Mycobacteriales; family SCTD01; genus SCTD01. The sequence continues at coordinate 3,970 of JBBPYI010000101.1, read as the reverse complement.
GGAACGTCGCGGCGGACTGCGGCCTCTTGCAGGCAGCGCTCACTCGCGGCCGGGACAGGCGTGGGCGCCGCCGGAACGACGACCGGCGCGTCCTGCTGGTCGGCGGACGCAGCCAGCCGGCGCCGGTCGAGCTCGGCGCGCTGGGCCTCGAGGCCGGCCAGGATGACCGGGGCATCCTGCGCCGGGGCGTAGATGGTGACGACCAGATTGCCGTCGGCGTCGTACCGATGGCGAGTGCGCATCCGGTACTCGGCCCCCTCCGGGTCGGCTGCGGCCTCCTCGATGGCCGTTGCCCGGCGTACACCGCGGACGATGCGCTCGATCTGGGCCCCGCTGCTGTGCCTGGCCAGGTCGACCCAGTCGATGCCGTCGTCGGGCTCTGCCACCCGGGTGATGGCGCGAACCTGTGACCACGTCATCTGGCCGACCTCGAAGGCCGCACGAACGGCGGGGAGCTCCTCGAGCCGACGTGCGACCCGGACCCTCTCCCGAGCCGCGCCAGGGGCCAGGCCGATCCGCCAGGACAGCCAGTGCGCGCACGACAGCAGGCCCGGACCGGCCCAGGCCTCCCGCCGGTCGAACTCGGCGATCAGTGCCAGCAGCGTGGCCTCGCCGGCCGCGATACGCCCGGCCCAGGTGCAGATACCGTCCGTTAGATCGGTAACGGTCATGGACGAAAGATCCTTCATACCGGCACGTTACGGCCGACCACCGACAGAACCGAGGGCTCATCGGGCGGGAGGTCAGGAACGTCGGAGGCCGGTCGCAACCGCCTAGACCGGTTTTGCCTTCTGCGGGTACAGCGTCTCGCGTCGAGCGAGCATGTCGACGAGCGATCGGATCTTGCGTTCACGCGTCTCGACTCGCTTGACCGCCGTGAGCCGGTCGGTCATCGACCAGCCAGACGCCCTCGCAGCTGTCGTGGTGGGTGGCCAGCCACGCCCGCCACGCGGGGGCGTCGGGGACCAGCAGCTCGGGCAGCTCACGCACCCGTCGACGCTCTCGCGTCGGTCAGAGAGGGGCTGTGGACAAGCTGCACTGGTTGTCAGAGGCCGGCGCCATCGTTTGGGGCATCACCCCAACGAAGGAGCGACCATGTGCGACCAGTGTGCCCACGATGACGACGACCTCGACGAGAGCCTCGAGGGGTTCTACGAGCAGGTCGTCCGACCTAAGATCGACAGCTTCGGCTGGTTCATCCAGTACGTCTACGGCGAGCGCAGCGCGGCGGCGTTCGCCTACACGATCGGACTCACCGAGCACGGCCACCCCGAGCTCATCGCGACGGGGGTGACGGTCCACCAGGCAGCCGCGTTGCTCAACGGCGGCGGCGACCTGCTGCATCGCCGGCAACTGCTCCACGGGCAGCGAGTCACCGTGGCGGGGCGACGGGTCGAGGTCGTGGAGCTGCCCCACCCGCAGGCGCATCTGCTGTTCGCCGGTGACGTCTACGGGCCAGCCTTGCGAGCTGTCCAGCTCGTGCACGCCGACGACAGCGGGGTGTGGCCGTGGACGCGGAGCTATCGCAGTGGCGCTGGGGGGCAGCCGGTGCTCGGGCCACGCGCGGTACGCGCCGGCCGAGTCGTCGTGTGGTGAGGCGTCCGGTGCTGAGTCTTGGTGACGGCGACGGCGCGGGCCCCTGGCGGTTGGACCTGCAGAGGTCGACAGAGCAGGATGTCGGCCGTGACCGTCCTTCCACGTGACCACGCCTGGACGGTCGCTGACCTGGCCCTGCTGCCAGACGACGGTCTGCGCTACGAGCTCGTCGACGGGACGCTTCTCGTGAGCGCAGCGCCGAGCAAGCTCCACCAGCGCGCTGTGGGCAACCTGCACGTCTTGCTTCGCGCCGGCTGCCCTGCTGGCTTGGAGGTCTTCCTCGCGCCGACGGACTACCAGCCCACCTCAAGCCGCTCGTTGCAACCGGATCTGCTGGTGGTGACCCGAGATGATCCAGGTTCGGGCGCGGTGACCTCGCCGCTTGCACTTGCCGTCGAGGTGCTGTCTGCGTCGAGCCGCAGCGTCGATCTTGTGCTCAAGCGAGAGCTGTACCGCCAGGCGGGGGTCGAGGCCTACTGGGTCATCAATCCGCTCGCGCCGTCGATCGAGGTCTTCGAGCTGCTCGAGGGTGACTACGGACAGCCGACCAGGGCTGCCGGGACGGCGCCGCTGCCGCTGGAGCGTCCCTTTCCCGTCACGGTCGTGCCGGCCCGCCTGCTGGACTGACCGCGGGTCACCGCACCCACCCGTCGAGCTCGATCACGTCGGCGTCAAGGCTGCGGTAGGAGCCGCCGCAGGGCTCGTAGCGCTCGTAGGTCGGCGGCGCCAGCTGCACCCGGTCGGCCGCGGCGCCGAGGAGCAGGGCGAGGTAGTCCGGCAGCAGCTCGCCGAGGAGGTCGGTTCGGCGTCCGAGCTCCTCGTGGACCCGGAGTGGCAGCGGCACCTCGACGATGACGGCCCGCAGGCACCTCACGGGCGTGGCGTACGGCCTCGGAGTCGAACGGCGGCACGTCGTCGACCCACTTGGCCGCCAGGCTCCGGCCGCCCCAACGCAGCCCGAGCAGCTGACCTGCGGTCGCCGCGGGCACCCATCCCCGCGGACCGACCCACGACTCCACCTGCCCCGCGCCGCGGCGCAGCTCGCCTCCCTCACGGAGCGGGAGTCGACCGATCGCCGCTAGCGCGTCCAGGTCGCGATAGGTCCACAGGACCCCGTCCGGATCCGGTCGGGCCCGGGTCGTGAAGACCTGGCCGCGCAGTAGTCGGGCGGCGGTGTCGTAGCGACCGTCAGGCCGGACGACGAACTCCTCGCCCGTCAGCGAGTTCTTCAGGCTGGCAGAGGTCTTGGCTTTCGTCACTCCCTGGACGAGGGCGAGCTCGTGCAGCTCGGTGAGCGTCAGGGGGCCGTGGTCGATCAGCAGGTCAGCCGCAGCAGCGGCGAAGGCTCGAGTCATGCCGCACACAGTGCACCCGTCGTCGACAACGTGAGTCGGGTTGTCCACAGGTCGCCTGCGGTCACGCCTCCGCGTCACGCACCTCGCGGGTCAGCCGTACGACGTCGAGGGGGTGCTGCTCGCGCCAGGTGGCCAGCCGGGCGTGCTGCTCGGCGGCGACCGACCCGGTCACGCCGCTGCGCTCCTGGTACCAGCGCAGCGCGTCCGCGGCGTACCAGACGTTGGCCTGCGGCCGGGCGTCGCGGATGGCGGCGATCGCGGCCACGCAGTCCCAGCCCTGCGCCAGCAGGACGGCGTAGCCCAGCGACGGCCCGCGGTTGATGCCCATGTGGCAGTGCGTCAGGACGACCGCGTCGGGGCCGGACAGGGCGAGCTCGATCCACTGCACGGCGGCTTCGAACCACTCGGGCGGGACGTCCTGGCCGGCGTCGTCCATGCCGTGGTGCAGGTAGTCGACGTGGGGAGCCCGGACGGCGAACAGCCGCTGGTCGTCCCACTCCACGCGTACGTCCACGACGTGCGTGATGCCCAGCGCCACGATCTCGTCGAGCTGCAGGCCGCCCCGCTCGGCCGCGGGGGAGACGTCACCCCCGACCGCGAGGCGTGGGGTGACGAAGGAGAGGTTCGCGTGGTGGACGGCGCGGTGCATCGGTGCTCCCGGGTGGGTCACGAATCCGGCGGTACCGCCGGGTAGGCAAGCGGGCAGCTGGGCGCGAGCGCCTCCTGCGTCTCCGGGTCGACCTCCGTGAGGAAGGTCGCGTGGAAGCGATTGATCATGTTCGACAGTCCCACCGTGAAGCAGATCTCGATCAGCTGCTCGGGAGTGAAGTGCGCCGCGAGATCGCCGTACGTCCGGTCGTCGATGACGTCCATCCGGGTCGAGCGCTGCGCATAGCGGACGATCGCCGCCTCGTCCGGTTCGTACACGCCCTCCGGCAGCGGGTCCTCACCCAGGCGGGCGAGCTTGTCCTCGGTCAGCCCCGCTGCTCGACCGAGCAGCACGTGGGTGGGGATTCAAT
>JBBPYI010000100.1:0-2379 GCA_038200075.1 Mycobacteriales bacterium | reverse complement strand
GGGCTCTCGGTTGCGCTGGCGGGCCTGCCTGCCGGTTCCACGCCCTGCCGCCTCTCGGTCATCGGCATGGGCAAGTGCGGCGGTAGAGAGCTCAACTACGTCAGCGACGTCGACGTCGTCTTCGTCGCCGAAGGTCTGGAAGGTGGAAGCGACGACGACGGCGCCCTGCGCACGGCGACCCGCCTGGCCGCCGACCTGATGCGGATCTGCGGGCAGGTCGCCTGGCCGGTCGACGCCGGCCTGCGCCCCGAGGGCGGATCCGGCCCGCTGGTGCGCACCCTCGCCAGCCACGTCGCCTACTACCGGCGGTGGGCCAAGACCTGGGAGTTCCAGGCGCTGCTCAAGGCTCGTCCGGTCGCGGGGGACCTGGCCCTAGGGGAGGCCTATCTCGAGGTCATCGCGCCGATGGTCTGGGAGGCCGCCGGCCGCGACGGCTTCGTCGAGGACGTGCAGTCGATGCGTCGTCGGGTCGAGTCGACCATCACGGCCGACAAGGCCGACCGTGAGGTCAAGCTCGGCCGCGGTGGTCTGCGCGACATCGAGTTCGCCGTGCAGCTGCTGCAGCTGGTGCACGGACGCACCGATGACACGATCCGCAGCGGCAGCACGCTGGTGGCCCTGGACCAGCTGGCTGCCGGTGGCTACGTAGGCCGGGAGGACGTCCGCCACCTCGCCGACTCCTACCGCTGGCTGCGGACGGTGGAGCACCGCCTGCAGCTGCACCGGCTCCGCCGTACCCACCTGCTGCCGGCCGCTGACGACGAGCAGGGTCTGAGGCGGGTGGCCCGCGCTGTCGGCTACCGGGCGGATGCGCTGCAGACCTTCCGACGCGAACGCGCCGGCTACGTCCGCGAAGTGCGTCGGCTGCACGAGAAGCTGTTCTACCGACCGCTGCTGTCGGCGGTGGCCCGGCTCCCCACCGATCAGGCCCGGCTGACACCGCAGGCCGCGACCGCCCGGCTCGAGGCCCTCGGTTTCGCGGCTCCCGGCGCCGCCCTCAAGCACCTCGAGGCCCTCACCGACGGCGTCTCCCGCCGGGCGGTCATCCAGCAGACCCTGCTGCCGGCGATGCTCGGCTGGTTCGCTGACGCCGCCGACCCGGACGCCGGTCTGCTGGCGTTTCGTCAGGTCTCCGACCGGCTTGGGTCCACGCCGTGGTTCTTGCGCCTGCTCAGGGACGAGGGGCGGGCCGCGGAGCGGCTGGCGCAGCTGCTGGCGTCGTCACGGCTGGTGGCCGACCTGCTGGGCCGGGCCCCCGAGGCCGTACGCCTGCTCGCCGACGACGCCGAGCTGGTGCCGCGCTCTCGCCAGGCCCGGGCCAGCGCGTTCGGCGCGCCGCCGCGCCGCCGCGACGACTGGGAGGGTTCGGTGGCCGCGGCCCGCGGGTTGCGACGCGAGGAGCTGCTCCGGGTGGCGTGCGGGGACCTGCTCGGGCTGCTGGACCAGCAGCAGGTCGGCACGGCGCTGTCCGACGTCGCCGCGGCAGTGGTGTCGGCCGCGCTGGAGACCGCGACCCGCAAGGTGGAGACCGAGCGTCGAGGGCCGCTGCCGGTGCGGTTCGCCGTGATCGCCATGGGGCGGCTCGGCGGCGGCGAGCAGGGGTACGGCAGCGACGCGGACGTCTTGTTCGTGCACCAGCCCCATCCCGGCGTGGCGGACGCAGAGGCGGCGCAGGCCGCGCACGACGTCGCGCACGAGCTGCGCCGGCTGCTGGCTCTGCCCGCGCCCGATCCGCCGCTCGAGATCGACGCCGACCTCAGGCCCGAAGGCAGGCAGGGGGCCCTGTCGCGCAGCCTGGCCTCCTACGTGGCGTACTACGCCCGCTGGTCGCACGTCTGGGAGGCCCAGGCGCTGCTGCGGGCGGCGCCGCGGGCCGGCGATGCCGCGTTGTCGCAGGAGTTCCTCACGGCCGTGGCGCCGGTGCGGTATCCCGCCGGAGGGCTGAGCCAGGAGCAGGTGGTGGAGATCCGGCGCATCAAGGCCCGGATGGAGTCCGAGCGCTTGCCCCGGGGGGGCGATCCGAAGCTGGCCCTCAAGATGGGTCCCGGCGGGCTCGCCGACGTCGAGTGGGTCGTGCAGCTGCTGCAGCTGCGATACGCCCACGAGCTGCCCGCCCTGCAGACACCGGCCACCCTCCCGGCCCTGCAGGCGGCCCAGGCCCATGGGCTGCTGACAGCGCAGGACGCCGAGGTGCTGCGTACCGCCTGGACGCTGGTCGCCCATGTGCGCAACGCCCTGGTGCTCGTGCGAGGAAAACCGGCCGTCAGCCTGCCGACCAGCGGGCGCGACCTTGCCGGCGCGGCCCGGGCGCTCGGTTACTCTGCGGAGACGCAAGGGGACTTTGTGGACGACTACCGACGGGCGACCCGTCGGGCCCGG
>JBBPYI010000099.1:0-4338 GCA_038200075.1 Mycobacteriales bacterium | reverse complement strand
GGGGGGCGGGGGCGGCGGGGGGGGGGGGGGGGCGGGGGCGGCCGGGGCGCGTCCTGGGTCGGGGCGCTCATCAGAGCACCGCCTGGCGGTTCAGGGCCCGCGTGAGCAGGTCGCGCAGCTCGGTGTAGCTGCGGGGCGGGTCGATGTCACGCATCGGGTGCAGCACCTGGCGCACCGCGAGCGAGAGGTCGTTGTAGCTCGGGGTCACCGGCCGGGGAGCGGCGTTCTCCAGCTGCGCGGTCATGATCGGCAGGAACGGCAGGGCCTTGGTGATCTCCGGGTCCTTGGCCAGCGAGCGCAGCACCGAGGGCTGCCCGCCGACGGTGGCGATGGTGCGCTGCTGATCGGGCTTGGTGAGACAGTTGATCGCCGCAAGCGCCGCGCCGCGGTTGCGGGTGTAGGCCCCGATCCCGAGGTTGTAGCCACCGAGCGGGGCGGCGGCGGGCTTGTTGGGATCGACCCGCGGGTAGGGCGCGACGCCGTAGTCCTGGGCCAGCGACGCGTCGGCCGCCAGCACGCTCGGGTAGACGTACGGCCAGTTGATCATGAAGGCGGAGCCGCTGTCGGCGCTCTGGAAGGCCAGCCGGTTGTCGTCCTCACCGGACGTCGAGAGCGCCACGGGCGCCGCCGAGGACCGGGCGTAGCGCTGCATGATCGACAGCGCCTTCTCGGTCGGTGCCTGCGCCAGCGCGATCTTTGTGCCGCCGTCGCCGTCCGGCTCGACGATCGAGGTCCCGGCGCTCTCCACCAGCGCGTTGAAGAACACCAGCAGGCTCTCGGCCCGGCGCCCGGTCTCCTGGATCTTGGTGTTCATCGACTCGGCGGCGTCCAGCAGCTGGTCCCAGGTCTGCGGCACGGGGGCGTCACCGAGCAGCGACTTGCGATACCAGAGCAGCCGGGTGTTGCTGTTGAGCGGCGCGCCGTACTGCTGACCGTCGTACTGGGCGCTCTCGAACGGGCCGGTGAGCACCGAGTCCGCCGAGCCCACGGTCTCGAGCTCGCCCTGCTTGAACGGCGTGACCCAGCCGGCCTGACCGAACTCGCTCGTCCACACCACGTCCATGCCGATCAGGTCGATCGAGGAGTCGCGGGCCGCCAGGCGCCGCACCAGCTGCTCGCGCTGCTGGTCGGGGTTGGTGGGCAGGCTCTGGGCGCGCAGCTCGTACGCCCCGTTGGCCTGGCTGTTGCAGGCCGTGATGACGTCGGGCAACCACGACTCGTTGCCGATGTACCAGTTGACGATGGGCGTCCCGTCAGCTGTGGTGCTCGGACTCCCACCGCAGGCCGCCAACGGCAGCAGCGTGAGAGCAGCGGCCACCAGACTGGTCCTTGCGCGCATCAGCAGACCTCCTCGTCCCTGACTCGCGGACCCCGTTGATCACGGGCTTGCCGCGGGCCTGCCCCTTTCCCTGCTGATGCATGCGTGTTGCCGTCGAGCAAGAACGATCTGTCGTGGAAGGCTTGCGCAGATGCCCCCTGACCTGCAGCGAGCGCTCGACGACGGCCCCGGCTGGCCGGCTGGTCTGCCGCCCGTCGGACCGCTCGGCGGCGTGAAGGTGCTGGACCTGTCGCGGGTGCTGGCCGGGCCGTACTGCTGCCTGGTGCTGGCCGACCTCGGCGCCGACGTGCTCAAGATCGAGCGGCCCGGCCTGGGCGATGACACCCGCCGCTGGGGACCGCCGTTCCACGGCGCGGATGCGGCGTACTTCTTCTCGGTCAACCGGGACCGCCGCTCGCTCGCGCTGGATCTGCGGACCCCCGCCGGGCAGGCCGTGGTCCGGCGGCTGGCGCAGGCCGCCGACGTGGTGGTCGAGAACTTCCTGCCCCACCACCTCGTGGCGCTCGGGCTCGCCGAGCTGCGCGAGAGCACCGACGTGGTGTGGGTGTCGGTGCGCGGCGCCGGGGGCGACGGACCGGACGGCGACAAGCCCGGCTACGACGTGATGGCGCAGGCCCGCAGCGGGCTGATGTCGGTCACGGGCACCAGCGAGCCGACCAAGGTCGGCGTGGCGGTCGCCGATGTCGTCACGGGCCTGTACGCCGCCGTCGGAGCGCTGGCGGGGCTGCTCTGCAGGCGCCCGCTGCGGGTGGAGGTCGGCCTGTTGGAGGCGGCCGTGTCGATGCTGGTCAACCAGGCCTCGAACGCACTGATCGGCGGGGTCGTGCCGACGTTCGCGGGCAACGCCCACCCCAACATCGTGCCGTACGGGCCGGTGCCCTGCGCCGACACCGCACTGGTGCTCGGGGCCGGCAACGACGCCCAGTTCGTGGCGCTGTGCGCGGCCATCGGCCTGGCCGTCGCGCCGGGCTGGCAGACCAACGCCGGCCGCGTCGCCGACCGGGTCGCGCTGATCGCGGCGCTGTCAGCGGTGCTGGCCGGCCGTACGGCGCGGGAGTGGGCGCAGGTGCTGGGCCAGGCCGGGGTGCCGTGCGCGCCGGTGCAGGACCTGAGCCAGCTGCCGCAGGACCCGCAGCTGGTCGCGACCGGGCAGCTGCAGCAGCTCGAGCACCCGGCCGGACCGGTGACGGTGGTCGGCTCGCCCTACCGGCTGGACGGCGAGCGCCCGCGGGTGCGCCGCGCGCCGCCGCTGCTGGGGCAGCACTCGGTCGAGGTCCTGACAGCGCTCGGGCTGTCGGCGGAGCAGGTGCAGGAGGTGCTGCGTGGTGAGTGACGACGTGCTGGGAGGTGCGGCGCTGGTCGCGGCACTGGAGGAGCTGGACGTGCAGGTGGTCTTCGGGCTGCCGGGGGTGCACAACCTGGCGGCGTGGAAGGCCTTCGACAGCTCCGGCATACGCCTGGTCGGGGTGCGCCACGAGCAGACCGCGGGCTACGCCGCCGACGGCTACGCGCGGGCGACCGGTCGGCTGGGCGTCGCGGTCACCACGACCGGGCCGGGCGCGGCCAACGTCGTCGCGGCGACCGGCGAGGCCTGGGCCTGCCACACCCCCCTGCTGGTGATCGCGACCGACATCCCGACGACCGCCCGGCGCCCAGGCGTCTATCGAGGGGTGCTGCACGAGACGACCGACCAGGCGTCGTTCTTCCGGCCGGTCACCAAGGCGGTCGTGCAGGTCGCCCGGGTCGAGGACCTGCACGCCGAGGTGCTGCGGGCCGGCCGCCTGGCGATGCAGCACCCGCGCCGGCCGGTCTACCTGGAGGTGCCGACCGACCTGCTGTCGGCGACGGTGGCGGTGCTGCAGTCCGAGGGCGGTGCTGAGCCGGTCGCCGTGCCGGAGGTCGCAGCACTCGTCGAGGCGCTGGCCGCCGCGCAGCGCCCGCTGATCTGGGCCGGTGGGGGAGCGACCGCGTCCGGCGCGGGCGAGCAGGTGGCGGCGCTCGCGCTCGCGCTGGGAGCCCCGGTGCTCACGTCGTACGGCGGGCGCGGCCTGCTCCCGCCCGACCACCCGTGCGCGGTCACCCTCCCGCCGCACGTCGAGGGCGTCGGCGAGCTGTGGGACGCCGCCGACTGCGTGCTGGTGCTCGGCAGCGACCTGGACTTCATGAACACCCAGGGCTTCCGCCAGCCGCGCCCGCCGGTTCTGCTCGCCGTCGACCTGGCCGAGCTGGCCAACGTCGAGCCGGACGTGCAGGTGCGCGGCGACGTGCGGGCGGTGCTGGCGGCCGTGCTCGAGACGGTGCCGCCCGGCCGTACGCCGTGGTGGTCGCCGGTCGTGGCCCCCGACCTCGGCCACCCGGACGAGCTGGCGTTCCTGGCGGCCCTGGAGTCCGGACTGCCGGACGACGTCGTGGTGGTGGCCGACATGTGCGTGGCCGGCTACTGGTACGGCGGATTCGGGCGGGTCGCGCAGCCGCGCGGGCTGGCCTACCCGGTGGGCTGGGGGACGCTGGGCTTCGGCTTCCCGGCAGCGCTCGGGACGTCCCTGTCCGGTCGCCCGACGGTCGCGGTCGTGGGCGACGGCGGGTTCCTTTTCGCCTGCGGCGATCTCGCGACCGCCGCGCAGGAGCGCCTGCCGGTCACGGTCGTGCTGGTCGACGACGGCGGCTACGGGATGCTGCGCTACGACTTCACCGTCCACGATGAGAAGCCGGTCGGCACCGAGCTCGAGCCACCGGACTTCGTGGCCCTGGCCCGGGCCTTCCGGGTCGACGCGGTCGAGGTCGACGTGGCCGGGCTCGGCGAGGCGGTCGCTGCCGGGATCGCGTCCGGGCGACCCAACCTCGTGCTTGTCAAGCTCCTGCTGGCGCCGCCGCCGAACACCTCACCGAACTGGTACAGGGCTCGGGCCTGAGGTGGGCACGCCTGCACACATCGTGATCACCGTGAGTGGCTGTGCACGCTCCCCGAGCCGGGCAGCACGGCCGGAGTGGATCACGAT
>JBBPYI010000098.1:0-14321 GCA_038200075.1 Mycobacteriales bacterium | reverse complement strand
GTCGCCGCCCGCGCCCCGACCGCCCCGACCGCCCAACTCGGTGCCGCCCGTACGCCTCACTCGGGCAGTGGTGGCACCGAGAACGCAGCAGTGCCGTCCCACGCTCCGCCCCGACCGCCCAACTCGGTGCCGCCCGTACGCCTCACTCGGGCAGTGGTGGCACCGAGAACGCCCTGCGCTGCTGTTGCTACGCTGTGCCACATGGTGGATGTGTCGGTACGCGAGCTGCGCAACCACACGGCGCGCGTCATCGCGGCCATCGAGAGCGGGGAGCCCGTTGTGCTGACGGTGCACGGTCGTCCGGTCGCTGACATCGTCCCCCGGCGCTCTAGAAGCGAGCGTCGCCCGAGCGCCCAGCTGGTCGCTGACCTGCAGAAGATTCGAGCCTTGGCAGCCGCCGCCGCGGTGATGTCGGACGCCACGGACTTCGAGACCGGCTTGACGACGGACGACCTGCTGCGCTCGCTCCCATGAGCGGATACCTCGCCGACACCAGCATCTTCGTTGCTGCCGAACAGGGTCGGCCGCTGTCCGCACCACCCGACGGGGAGGCGCGGATCTCGGTCGCCACGCTGACCGAGCTGCTCGTCGGGGTCAGGCGGGCCGGCACCGAGCCGCTGCGGGGGCTCAGGCAGGCCACGCTCGGCGCCGCTCGCAGGTTCATCGCCCTGCCCTACGACGAGGCCGTCGCCGAGCGGCTCGCCGACCTGCTGGTCAGCGCTCGCGAGCAACAACGACGAGCCGGAGCGATGGACGCCGTCATCGCCGCCACCGCCCTGGTGCACGACCTCACCGTGTGGACGCAGGACGACGACTTCGGGGTGCTTGCCGTGCTGGAGCCTGACCTCAGGGTTCACCGGGGCTGATCGGCTCGCCGCCCGACCGACCAACTGGGTGCCGCCCGTACGCCTGGCCCGGGCAGTGGTGGCACCGAGAACGGAGCAGCGCCGGCTCAGGAGCGCAGGCGCAGTCCCCGCGGGGTCGGCCGGAAGCCGGCGTTCTCCAACGCCAAGCCCAGCGGTGAGGTCAGGGCGGCCTCCCCGTCGGCCTTCGTCACGGTCATCTTCCCCAGCGCCCCGTCGCGGACGGCGAGCGCCAGGGCGTCGACGGCCGGCGGCAGCAGGGCCTCGTCGTCGCTGAAGCTCAGCAGCGTCTTGCCGCCGCGCTCGACGTAGAGCACCAGCGCGCCGTCGACCAGCACGACCAGCGCCCCGGCTTTGCGGGCCGGCTTGTGCCCGCCCTCCACCGCGCGGTCGGGCCAGGGCAGCGCCGCGCCGTACGGGTTGGCCGGGTCGGTCGCGGCCAGCACCACTGCCCGGGCGTCGTCGCGGCGCTTGCGCTGGTGGCTCATGTCCCAGCCACCCGGGACCGGGGTCTGCCAGAGCGGCTCGTCCGCAGCCGGTTTCGCGGCAGCGAGAGCGCGCATCCGGTCGACGGCTCCGGGGGCGGCGAACTGCGCGGCACCCAGACCCTCGACGAAGTAGCCGCGGCGTACGCGCCCGGACTCCTCGAAGGCCTTGAGCACCGTGTAGACGGCGGCGAAGCCGCCCGGCGCCCGCTCGGCCATGACGGCGCCGCGGGTCACGACGCCGTGCCGGTCCAGCAGCGCCTCGGCCAGTGCGTGCGTACGACGTGTCGCGTCGGTGTCGCGCTCGGGCAGCCGCGACCACCGACCCGCGAGGGTGGGCGGACCGGCGCGGGTCGGCATGACGGGCCGTCCGTAGCGGCTGCGCTGGCGGACCGGCGATCGCTTGGCGGTGTGCGCGGTCTTGCCGGACCCGAGCAGCGCGCGCAGCGGACCGAGCGTGTCGTTGGTGAGGTGACCGGCCCACACCAGATCCCAGACGACTTGCCCGAGGGCGGAGTCGTCCAGCGAGGACAGACGGTCGGACAGCTGGCGCAAGAACAGCGCCTGGCCGCCGTCGAGCACCTCCAGCACCTGGTCGTGCAGCGGGGTGGAGGAGTAGTCCGACACCGGCGCGAGCAGCAGGTCGGCGTTGTCGGCGAGCTGCAGCGACACCCAGCCGTCATTGCCGGGCAGCGAGCCCTGACCGGCCCAGAGCAGCTCGCCGGAGGCGGTCAGCTCGTCCAGCATGGCGGGGGAGTAGCCGGTGACCCGCGAGGGCAGCACCAGCGTCTCCAGGGCGGAGGCCGGGACTGACGCCCCCTGCAGCTGCTCGATCGCCCGCACCAGGGCGTCCATGCCGCGTGAGGTGGAGCCCGAGATGCCCTGCCACTGAGGCAGAAAGCGCGCGAGCGCATCGGGCGGGACCGGTTCGACCTCTTTGCGCAGCTTGGCCAGCGACCGGCGGCGCAGCGAGCGCAGCACCTCGGCGTCGCACCACTCCAGGCCGCTGCCGCCTGGCCGGAACTCACCGTGCACGACCCGGCCCGATGTGGACAGCCGGGCCAGCGCGCCGTCGACCACGGCGACCCCGAAGCCGAAGCGGGCGGCGACGTCGACCGGCTGGAACGGCCCGTGCGTACGGGCGTAGCGCGAGACCAGGTCACCCACCGGGTCCTTGACCGGCTCCAGGAACGCCTCGGCAACCCCGACCGGCAGCGCAGCGCCGAGCGCATCGCGCAGGCGTCCGGCGTCCTCGACGGCGACCCAACGCTCCTGTGCGGCGATCCGGACCCGCAGGGCGCGGCGCTGGCCCTCCAGCTCGACCAGCCAACCGGGTTCCCCGCCGCGCGCGACGACCTCGGCGGTGGTGAGGTCGCCGAGCATCCGCAGCAGATCGGCAACACCCTCGAGGTCCTTGGCCCGCCGCTCCGGGGTGAGCCGCTGGACCTCGGCCTCGACCTCGGCCAGCGCGTCGGCATCGATGAGCTCGCGCAGCTCGGCCTGGCCGAGGAGCTCTGCCAGCAAGGCGGAGTCGAGGGAGAGCGCCTGCGCGCGGCGTTCGGCGAGCGGTGCGTCGCCTTCGTACATGAACGCGCCGATGTAGCCGAACAGCAGGCTGCGGGCGAACGGCGAGGGCTGTTGGGTCTCGACCTCGACCAGCCGCACCTTGCGCGACTCGACGTCCTTCATCAGGCCGACCAGGCCGGGGACGTCGAAGACGTCCTGCAGCACCTCGCGCATCGTCTCCAGCACGACCGGGAAGCTGCCGTACTGCGCGGCGACGCTCAACAGCTGCGCGGAGCGCTGGCGCTGCTGCCACAGGGGCGTACGGCGGGTGGGGTTGCGGCGTGGCAGCAGCAGCGCGCGGGCGGCGCACTCCCGGAACCGAGAGGCGAACAGCGCCGATCCGCCGACCTCCGCATGCACGGCTGGCTCGACGTCCTCGGGAGCGAAGACCGCGATCGAGCCGTCAGGGGCCTCCTCGGTCTCGGGCAGGCGCAGCACGATCCCGTCGTCGGAGTGCATGGACTGCACATCGACGCCGTAGCTCTCGCGCAGCCGGGCCGAAAGAGCCAGCGCCCAAGGCTGGTTCACTTGCGCACCGAATGGCGAGTGGATCGCGAGGCGCCAGTCGCCGAGCTCGTCGCGGAACCGCTCGACCAGGATGGTGCGGTCGTCCGGGAGCGTGCCGGTGGCCTCGCGCTGCTCGGCGAGATAGGCGAGCAGGTTCGTGCTGGCGCTCGCGTCCAGACCGGCCTCCGACAGGCGGGTCCCGGCGTCCTCGGGGGTCAGAGCCGACACCTCGCGCAGGAACTTGCCGAGCGCCCGGCCCAGCTCGATCGGCCGCCCGGGGGCGTCGCCGTGCCAGTACGGCATGCGACCGGGCTGCCCCGGCGCCGGGGTGACCAGGACCCGGTCGTGGCTGATGTCCTCGATCCGCCAGGCGCTGGAGCCGAGCAGGAAGACGTCGCCGACCCGTGACTCGTAGACCATCTCCTCGTCCAGCTCGCCTACGCGGGAGCCGGTCTCGCCGACGAGGAAGACCCCGAACATGCCCCGGTCGGGGATCGTCCCGCCGGAGGTGACCGCCAGGCGCTGGGCGCCGGGGCGACCGACGAGCACGCCGGTGACACGGTCCCAGGTGATGCGCGGCCGCAGCTCGGCGAAGTCATCGGAGGGGTAGCGCCCGGACAGCATGTCCAGCGTCGCCTCCAGCGCCGACTGCGGGAGCCCGGCGAAGGGCGCAGCACGGCGTACGACCGCGGCCAGATCCTCCACGGTCCAGGACTCCAGCGCGCACATCGCGACGATCTGCTGGGCGAGCACGTCGAGCGGGTTGCGCGGGTAGGTGGTCGCCTCGATGCCGCCATCGACCATCCGCTCGGCGACGACTGCGCACTGCACCAGGTCGCCGCGGTACTTCGGCAGGATGATGCCGCGGCTGATCGCCCCCACCTGGTGTCCGGCGCGGCCGACCCGTTGCAGCCCGGAGGCGACCGAGGGGGGCGACTCGACCTGGATGACGAGATCGACTGCCCCCATGTCGATCCCGAGCTCCAGCGAGCTGGTCGCGACCACGGCGGGCAGCCGGCCGGACTTGAGCGCCTCCTCGATCTGCATCCGCTGCTCGCGTGAGACCGAGCCGTGGTGGGCCCGGGCGATCTCGACCGCTCCCTCCCCGTCCGAGGGGCTGGCGTTGCCCCAGCCGGGCTTGCCGACGCCACCCTGGCCGGGATGCTGCGCGGGCCCCCGTACGAACGACAAGCCGTCCGGCTTGATCCCGGACGAGCCCTCAGGACGGTCGAGGTCGACCGGAGCAGGAGCGTCCGGGACGCCGTAGGTCCGCTCGGTCGCGATCTCGTTGAGCCGGCTGGTCATCCGCTCGGCGAGCCGCCGGCTGTTGACGAAGACGATGGTCGCCCGGTGCTCGCCGATGAGGTCGACGATCCGCTCCTCGACCGCCGGCCAGATCGAGGCGCGCGGCTCGGCGCCGGCGGCCGAGCCACCGCGTACGGGACCGGAGGACTCGCCCAGCGCGGCCATGTCCTCGACCGGGACGACGACCTGCACCTCGATCGTCTTGGTCGACGGGGGCTGCACGACCACGACCTCGCGGCTGCCGCCGAGGAAGCGGGCGACCTCGTCGATCGGCCGTACGGTCGCCGACAGGCCGATCCGCTGGGCCGGCGTGTCGAGCAGCTCGTCCAGGCGCTCCAGGGTCAGCGCGAGGTGGGCGCCGCGCTTGGTCCCGGAGACGGCATGGACCTCGTCGATGATCACGGTCTGCACGCCGCGCAGCGACTCGCGCGCGGCGGACGTCATGACCAGGAACAACGACTCCGGCGTCGTGATGAACACGTCCGGCGGGACCTTGTTGAAGCGGCGGCGCTCGTCGGCGGGGGTGTCGCCTGAGCGGATGCCGACGGCGATGTCGGGGACGGGGAGATCCAGTCGCTGCGCGGCTTGGCGGATGCCGGTCAGCGGGGCGCGGAGGTTGCGCTCGACGTCGACCGCGAGCGCCTTGAGCGGGCTGACGTAGAGCACCCGGCAGCGGTGCCGCGGCTCTTCGGGCACCGGGGACGAGGCAAGGCGGTCCAGCGACCACAGGAACGCCGACAGCGTCTTGCCGCTGCCGGTCGGGGCGACGACCAGGGTGTCCCGGCCGCTGGAGATCGCGTCCCAGGCGCCCTCCTGGGCTGGCGTCGGTGCCTCGAACGCCCCGGTGAACCAGGCCCGGGTGGCGGGGGAGAAGCGGTCGAGGGCGGTCACCGCCCGATGATCCCCCGGCAGGGCCGGGTCCACCCGTTCAGGCGTTCTTCGCCAGCCAGCTGCGGACGTAGGAGCATTGGGGATCGACCGTCAGGCCCTCGGCGCCGGCCCAGTCGACAGCCGTACGGGTGAGGTCGCCGGCGATGCCGCGCCCCTCGAGCTCGCGCGGGACGATCGTGTGCGTCATCGCCACGACACCGTCGCCGCGCTCGTAGCTGAGGAAGGCGGTCTGGCCGTCGACCTGTGCGACGAACCGGGACTGCTCGGGCCGGTGCTCGACAGAGGAACCCACGATCAGCGCTTCCCGCCCGGCAGCTTGCCGACGACGACGGAGACCACGAAGTACACGACGGCGGCGAAGCCGTAGTTGACGACCATCTCGCGCTCCGCGTCGTCGTCGACGGTGAACACGTCGCGGAACGGCCCCGCGGCGTCACCGGCCAGCGACATCGCGTTGCGGACGATGACGTTGTCCTCGTTGGTCGGTGCCAGGATGAAGACGATGCCGAGCACGACGACGACCGCCAGCAGCAGGAAGACCGCCCGGGAGACCCGGTAGACGATGGTCAGCACCTCGCGGGCGCCGTCGCTGGAGCGGGGAGCCTCGGGCCGCTCGGACACCCGCGTGCGGCGCGGCTCGTCCTCCACGACCTCCCGGGTCTCGCTCGTCTCGCGCTTGCGGAAGCGGTCCCCGATCACACGGTCGTCCATTCGTCGTAGGGCTGACGGCAGTCGCATGGCCGTGATCCTCCCCCATGTGAGCCGCCCCACCCCTGGCGGATCGCCGTCAGTTCGCCGGTGGGGTCCAGACGGCACCGGACGCCAGGAGTCGTGACTGCTGCGTCGGCGGGTTCGGGCCGGCCGGCTCGACCCCGGCTGCGCCTCCCCAGACCAGGAGGCGCCCGCCGGCCCAGGCGGCGCCGGCGTCCTGATCGGCGGCGGCCGGCTGCGGCCCGGGCTCGAGCCAGCGGGGGGCTTGCGTGTCGAGGACCAGTCCCTGGCCGTTGGCGACGTATCGGCCTTCGGCCGCGGCAGGCAGCGCCGTCCGGGTGTGGTCGGGAGGGGTGGGCAGCTCGGACCAGCGGCCGGTCGAGGGGACCAGGAAGCCGCCAATCGGGTACGGCCGACCAAAGCTGTTCTGCCCGCCGTCGAAGGTGGCGGTGGAGGCGCTGACGACGCGCGAACCGGTCCACGACCAGTCGGTGCTGCCGCCGATGACCGTGGTCTGCGACGGCAGCTCGCGCCAAGCCGGGCCGTCCAGGACGGCGGCGCGCAGGAACGGCGGGCCCTGCTGCTCGTCCTGGCTGGCCGGGGCGGCCGCTGCCGTGATGAGCACCAGGGCCTGGCCGTCCCACACGATGGTGCGGTCGAAGGTCGGGGCGTACGGCGCGACGGGAAGCCGCTCCCACCGTCCGGTGGCCGGGTCGTACGCGAGGTCGACCGCGTCGGCGCGCCCCACCTCGCCGTAGTAGGCGACAAGCCGGTCGTCCGTGGCGACCAGCCGCAGGTAGCTCCCCACCACCGGCGGCTCCGGGAGCTCCGACCAGGTGTCGGCGCGCAGGTCGTACGCCAGGACGCTCGGCGGTGCGTCCGGCGGATCGCCGGCGCGAAGGGCCAACCGGGGCAGCCAGAGGTAGAGCACCCCGTCCAGCACCGCGCTGCTCGTGACGTCCAGCGGGAGCGGCGCCGGGGCGATCGGCCGCCAGGTCTGCGACGGCAGGTCGTAGACGGCCCCGTCGCGCAGCGTCGGCTCCGGACCGAGCACGCAGCTGGCGTTGGCCGGACACGGCCGGTCGTCGCGGCCACCCAGCACCACGACGGCGTCGTCCCCGCCGACGACGAGCGGCCGCAGCCGGGGGGACAGCGGTGAGCTCGCCATCTGCTCCCAGCTGCCGGTCGACGAGGCGCGCGGCAGCGGCCGGGGGTCAGGCCCCGCGCCCCGGGTCAGGACCGTCGCGGCCAGGACCACCATGACGACGGCCGCCGCCGCGGCGGCCGGGAGCCAGCGAGCCCGGTGCCGGTCAGGCGCTGCCCACGGCGCCGGCGGCTGCTGTTCGGCCCGCCAGCGCGCTCCGGCCGCCTCCAGCCGGCGTTCGAGGTCGTCGCTCATGCTCGCTCTCCCGTCGGGTCGTCCGCCAGCAGCAGGCGCAGCCGCCCGCGCGCATCGGACAGGGTGGACTTCACGGTGCCCTCAGCGCAGCCCATCACCACGGCGGTCTCGACGACCGTCAGCCCAGCGAAGTAGTGCAGGTCGACCGCCTCCCGCTGCCGGGTCGACAGCGCGGCGACCGCCCGCTCCAGGTCGAGGTCCCGGTCGGTGGCCGGTGCGAGCGCGGGACCGTCCACGAGCTGCACGGTCGGCCGGACGCGGCCCCGGGCCCGGCGCGCCTCGCCGGCCACGATCGCGCACAACCAGGCGGCGGCGGTGCCGCGGGTCGCGTCGTACGTCCCTCGTCGGCGCCAGGCGCGCGACAGCGCCTCCTGCACGACGTCGTCGCGGTCGGCGGAGGGCGCCAGCCGCGCGGCGACGCGGCCCATCACCGCTAGGTGCGGTGCCACCCAGGAGTCGAAGTCCTGCCCGGCCGTCACCGCGCCACCTCCTGACAGGACCGTCTGCACGCACGGTCTACACCGGCCGACCGTCCTGCGGTTGGGTGCCTATCGTGGCCGGATGCGGCAGACGGAGTTCTGGAGGCGGATGGACGGGCGGTTCGGGCAGGCCTACGCCCGGTCCTACGCCGCCGACCAGGTCCTGGCCACCCTCGCCGGCCGTACGGTCCAGCAGGCCTTGGACGACGGCGACGACCTCAAGCTGGTGTGGCGCGCGGTCTGCGAGGCGGTGCAGGCGCCGGCGAGCGAGCGGTAGCAAGATGGCGCCATGGGCTTCGGACCGGATCGCTTCCCCGACCTCGTGCTGCCCGACCACGCGGGGGGCCGCCGCTCGCTGAGCGAGCTGGCTGCCGGGGATCCGCTGGTGCTGCAGACCTTCCGCGGACCGTGGTGTCCGAAGGAGCAGGCGTACTTCACCTCGCTGCTGCGCTTCCAGGACGAGGCGGAGGTCGCCTACACCTCGATGGTGTCGCTCAGCGTCGACCCGCCGGAGGTGCTGTCGGCGCTGCGGGCCGGCCTGGAGGCGCGCTGGACCTTCCTGTCCGACGCGGGCCGGGAGTACCTGGACGTGCTCGGCCTGCGCGAGACGACCGACACGGTGAACCACCCGTACCAGCCGGCGGTGTTCGTCCTGGCGCCTGATCTCACGGTGCGGGCGGCCTACAACGGCTACTGGTACTGGGGTCGACCCGGTGTCGACGAGCTGCGCGCGGACCTGCGGGCGCTTACCCGTGAGCTGCGGCCCGACTGGGAACCACCGCGTGGGTGATCGGCTGTGGCTGGCGCTGATGGACTCCCGGGCCTCGGGCTGCACGGCCGCGGCCGCGCTGTCCGGCGGCGGTTGTCTGGTGGGCTGGCTGCAGGACGACCAGCCCGTACGCCAGGCTCGGCGCGCCGACCCGCGGGTGCTCGACGTCGCCGGGGCCGCGGCGCTGGTCTCGCTGGTCCTGCCCCCTGAGGACGGGCTGTGGCTGTTCGACGACCCGGCGGTCCAGCAGGCCCGCCGAGCGGTGCTGGCCGACGCGCGACCGGCTGACGTGGTGACGACGCTGCTGCTCGACGCCTCCCACTTCGCCGGCGCGCTGACCGTACGCCGTGGTGAAGGGGCCGCAGCGCTGCTGCGCGACGACCCGTTCGGACGGATCTGGCCGGCCCGGGTGCGTGAGGTCGGCCCCGGGCTGCTGGGCACCGTCGCGCCCCCTCCCGGCCCGACGATCGAGCGGCACGGCAGCGCGGTGCCCTGGCCCGGCGGTCGGTTCTAGCGACGTCGGCGTGTCGGCTGGATCGAACGCGTGTTCGGGCTTAGCGTCTGCGCTGTCCGGGTGTCCACAGAGCTGCTCCGTCCTCTGGAAACTGTCAGAGGTCGCTCCTAGCGTCATCGCCGATCGGACCGCAGCACGAGCTGTCCCTGATGGGGAGCTCGTCGACCACAGGAGACCCGCATGGCTGGACCAGACCGCGAGAAGGCCCTCGAGATGGCCCTCGCGCAGATCGACAAGAGCTTCGGCAAGGGTTCGGTCATGCGCCTGGGCGACGAGGTGCGCGTGCCGATCGGCGTCATTCCGACCGGGTCGATCGCCCTCGACGTGGCGCTCGGCATCGGCGGGCTGCCCCGCGGCCGCGTGGTGGAGATATACGGACCGGAGAGCTCCGGGAAGTGCCTGACCGGGGACACCTACGTCTGGACCGACGAGGGGCTCGAGACCATCGCCGAGCTGTTCGCCCGCGCCGGGATGAAGGCCAGCTGCACCTCGCGCGTCACCGACGTCCGCGAGCTTGGGCTTCGAGCCGTCAACGAGCGCGGTGAGCTCGAGACGGTCGCCGCCCTGACGCACAACAACCGCAAGCCGGTCCTGGACCTGCAGCTCGCGTCGGGCCGGCGGGTCAAGACCACGCACAACCACCCACTCAGGGTCGTCAGCGAGCGAGGCTTCGTCGTCTGGCGCCAGGCCGGCGAGATCCGCGAAGGCGACACCGTCGTCTCCGCGACCTTCGGGGCGGTGGAGGCGGCCTCCGGTGACGGCCTCAGCGAAGGCCTGGCTGTTCTGCTCGGCTACCTGGTTGGCGAGGGCTCGCTGACGTCGCCTCACAAGATCAGGTTCACCAACACCGACGCCGACGTTGCAGCGGAGTACCTCAGCCTGGTCGAGCAGCACTTCCCCGGCATGGAGGTGCGCTGCTACAACGACCAGGAGTACGACATCCTCAAGCCGACCGCGCTGCGTCAGGTGCTCGCCCAGGACTACGGGCTGGACTTCGTCACCGCCCACGACAAGACGGTCCCGCGCGTCGTGCGGACGGCCGGCCACAAGGCGCAGCGAGGCTTCCTGTCCGCGCTGTTCGAGAGCGATGGGTGGATCGACCCGTCGTCGACGGTCGGGCTGGGCACGGCCTCCGAGCAGCTCGCCGCTGAGGTGCAGCTCCTGCTGCTCGGCCTCGGTGTCCCCTCGACGGTCCGGTCGACCTGGCGCGCGGACTACCAGCGCCACTACTGGTCCGTCACCATCAACCCGGCCTCCACGCACCGCTTCCTCGCCGAGGTCGGCTTCCGTTCCCCTCGCCGCGCCGACCAGGTCGCGCGGCACTTCACGCAGTCCACGCTCGACCCGCAGTTCGAGAACATCCCGCACCTGTCGGGGCTCATCAAGGACCTGCGCGACGACATCGGCGGCGACCGGGAGTTCGACCGCATCGCCGGCGACCTGTTCCGTACGGACATGGATCTAGGCTGCTCGCGGTCGCGCCTGGCCCGCATCGTGGCCTGGGGTGACCTGCGGCGTGAGCGGCTGTCCGCGGGCGGTCGGGCGGTGCTCGAGCACCTGGCTGCTCTGGCCGGAGCCCGGCAGACCTACGAGCGCGTTGTCGCGGTGGCCGATGGCGGGCTGCAGCCGACCTTCGATCTCATGCTTCCCGGGACCCACAGCTTCCTGGCCAACGGCGTGCTATCGCACAACACGACCGTGGCCTTGCATGCGGTTGCCAACGCGCAGGCCGCCGGCGGGATCGCCGCCTTCATCGACGCCGAGCACGCTCTGGACCCTGAGTACGCCAAGGCGCTCGGCGTCGACACCGATGCCCTGCTGGTGTCGCAGCCCGACACGGGGGAGCAGGCCCTGGAGATCGCCGACATGCTGGTGCGCTCCGGTGCGCTCGACATCATTGTCATCGACTCCGTCGCCGCGCTGGTGCCGCGCGCCGAGATCGAGGGCGAGATGGGTGACAGTCACGTCGGCCTGCAGGCCCGCCTCATGAGCCAGGCGCTTCGCAAGATGACGGGGGCCCTGAGCAACACCGGCACGACGGCCATCTTCATCAACCAGCTTCGCGAGAAGATCGGGGTCATGTTCGGCTGTTTCTCCTACAGCACCCGCATCACGCTCGCAGACGGCACGCAGGAGAAGATCGGCAAGATCGTCAACCAGCGGATGGATGTCGAGGTCCTGTCCTACGACCCCGAGCTCGGCCGCATGGTGCCCAGGCGCATCGTCAACTGGTTCGACAACGGGATCACCGATCAGTTCCTGCAGATCACGGTCGCGCGTCCCGGTGGCAACGGGCGGTCCCAGATGGGGGTGACGACCAACCACCAGATCCGCACGCCGGGTGGGTGGCGCGACGCGGGTGATCTGATCCCCGGTGACCGCGTCATGCTGGCCCAGGACCACGTTCTGAGCGACCAGCAGTGGCAGCTCGTCCTCGGCGGGCTCATGGGTGACGGCAGTCTCTCGCCGAGTCGGGTCCCCGGCAGCCTGGGCACCCGGTTCCGGATGGGCCATGGCATCAAGCAGCTGGACTACCTGGACTGGAAGGCCTCGCTGCTCGCCAACATCGGACAGTCGCGGACCTCCAACGCCAAGGGTGCCGGGTTCGTCGACCTCACACCGCTGCCGGAGCTGGCACCGATCCGCGAGGCGGTCTACTGGGGTGACGGTCGCAAGCACCTGTCCTACGACTACCTCAAGGCCCTGACGCCGCTCGCCCTCGCCATCTGGTACATGGACGACGGGTCGTTCTCGGTCCGGGCCCAGGGTCTGCAGGAGCGCACCAAGGACGGCAGCGGCCGGAGCGAGATCTGCGTCCAGGCGTTCAGCCCCGGAAGTCAGCAGCGGCTGCTCGAGCACCTCGCCGGCGCGTTCGACCTGCACCCCACGCTCAGCCTTCGGGGTGCCCGTCAGCAGGCTGTGCTCAGCTTCGTCAAGGACGAGACCGCCAAACTGCACGGGCTCATCGCTCCGTTCGTCCACCCGTCGATGCAGTACAAGCTGCTCGAGCGCTTCCGGGGACGCTTCGCCGTGGAGCCGGAGTTCGTCGAGCCGACCGTCATGCCCGTCCCGGCGGTCGTCACGGAGGTGAAGATCAAGCCCAAGACACGGTCGATGCACCGGTTCGACATCGAGGTGGAGGGCTCCCACAACTACCTCGCTGACGGCGTGATCGTCCACAACAGCCCTGAGACGACGACGGGTGGCAAAGCGTTGAAGTTCTACGCCTCCGTCCGCATCGACGTGCGACGCATCGAGACGCTCAAGGACGGCACCGACGCGGTCGGCAACCGGACCCGGGCCAAGATCGTGAAGAACAAGGTGGCCCCGCCGTTCAAGCAGGCCGAGTTCGACATCATCTACGGCCACGGCATCAGTCGTGAGGGTTCGCTGGTCGACATGGGCGTCGAGCACGGGATCGTGCGCAAGTCCGGTGCTTGGTACACCTACGAGGGCGACCAGCTCGGTCAGGGCAAGGAGAACGCCCGCTCGTTCCTGCGCGACAACCCCGACCTCGCCGACGAGATCGAGAAGCGCATCAAGGAGAAGCTCGGGGTCGGTGCGGTGCTCGACGCCGATGCCGACATGGTCGCGCCGGTGCCGGTCGACCTGTAGGGATGTCCTTCGGTAGTCGCCCGTTCCCGTCACGCTCCGACCGTCCCGACAAGGGTGGCCGGGGCGCGGCGGGGGAGGCGGGCCAGCGGGACCAGGCCCGGTCCGCGGACCCGGTCGAGACAGCCCGCCAGATCTGCCTGAACCAACTCGAGCATGCTCCCCGGACCCGGGCGGAGCTGACGACGCGACTGCGCAGCAAAGGGGTCGCCGACGAGGTGGCCGAGCAGGTGCTCAGCCGGTTCGCCGAGGTCGGCATGATCGATGACGCGCTGTTCGCCCAGATGTGGGTCATCAG
This sequence comes from Mycobacteriales bacterium, assembly GCA_038200075.1. Classification (GTDB taxonomy): domain Bacteria; phylum Actinomycetota; class Actinomycetes; order Mycobacteriales; family SCTD01; genus SCTD01. Next base: position 922 of record JBBPYI010000098.1, on the reverse strand, counting down.
CCGGCACCGCGGCAAGGGCCTGGCCCGGCGGGCGCTGACCCAGGAGCTGCGCCGCAAAGGCGTCGATGACGACACCGTGACCGAGGCGCTGGCCACTCTCGACCCGGAACAGGAGCTGGCGACAGCCCGCGCCCTGGTCGACCGACGACTGCGGACGACCACCGGCCTCGCCCCGCAGGCTCGGGTGCGACGCCTGGCCGGGATGCTCGCCCGCAAGGGCTATCCGGCCGGGGTGGCCTTCCGGGTCGTGCGGGAGGCACTGGCCGCTGAGGGCGTGGAGGCAGAGCTGGGCGTGGAGGACGTCGCCTGGCTCGACGACGGATCTGCGGGGTGAGCCCGGCGGAGGGGGGGCCGCGCCATCAGCCCCGGCGCGTTCGGTGGCAGGCTGCACGCAGACCCACCGACCGTGAAGGAGCCTTCGTGCCGCAGGACCCGACCACCCCGCCCCACCTGCACCTGGGGGGGCGGCCGCTCTCGGTCGTCGGGCGGGCTCGGATCTACGTCTGCGGGGTCACGCCCTACGACGTGACCCACCTGGGGCACGCCGCAACCTTCGTCTGGGTCGACGCCGCCGACCGGGTGCTGCGCCGGCTCGGCGTCCAGGTCGAGGTCTGCCGCAACGTGACTGACGTCGACGACGTGTTGTTCGACGCGGCCGACCGGGCCGGCGCGCACTACGACCGGTTCGCCGCGGTGCAGCAGTTCCACTTCGAGCAGGACATGGACGCCCTCGGGGTGCGCCGCCCCGCCCACGAGCCGCGCGCCCACACCTTCGCCCCCCAGGTCGTGGCGCTGGCAGCCGCGCTGGTCGAGGCCGACGCGGCGTACGTCTCGCAGGGCAGCGTGTACTTCCGCGGCGAGCGCGTCGCCGGGGCCCACGGACTCCTGCGCGACGACGCGCTCGCCCTGCTGGCCGCCAACG
>JBBPYI010000097.1:0-2292 GCA_038200075.1 Mycobacteriales bacterium | reverse complement strand
TCGAGCGCACCGTCGACCATCGAGGCCAACCGCGCCGGGGACGTCGCCGGCAGGCCCAGGTCGCGGGAGAACCACTCCAGGACCGCCGGCCGATCAGAGGTTGTCTCGCTCATAGGTTCGAGACTACGACCGACCTCCGACAGAACCGGAGGCCAGACCCCGAGCATGACGCAAGCCCCGGCTCCCATGACGGGGACCGGGGCTCGCGGGGCGTACGGACTGCTTAGGCGTTCGGACGCTTGCCGTGGTTGGCGGCGCTCTTCTTGCGGGCGCGGCGCTTGCGACCTCTCTTGGCCATGGTGGCTCCCTCCTCGTGACGACGACGGCTACCAGGGTTGCACACCCTCGGCTCTGATCACGGTCGAGGCGGCAGCGCGCGGCGTTGCCGGCCCTCGCGGTCGACCGGCACCCGGGGTCGCCAGCTGAGCATGCCGACCACGATCAGCTGGGCCAAGCCGGCCGCCACCAGGACGTCGCCGGGACTGACGACCTCGGCGCGCACCGGCAGCGGCACCGGGATGACATCAGCCAGCCACGGCAGGCGGGTGCTGCTATCGGAGGCCTCGTGCCGCAGATCGGAGCCGGTGAGCAGCGCCTGGGTGGAGACCCCGGCGCGGCCCGAGGCGTCCAGCGACACCGGCATGGCGCCGTTCGCCCCGACCACCAGCGCGTTGGCGAGCAGGCCCAAGGCCACCAGGCCGGTGCCGCGCAGCCCGCGGTTGAGCGCCAGGAAGCTCACGACCAGCACCGCGGAGGCGACCAGCGACACCGGGTAGAACGGGCCGCCAAGGACCGAGCCCGCGACCTGCACCAGCAGCGCCGCCACCACGAGCCGGCGCCGCCGCAGGGTGACCCCGCCGAGCCGGGCCAGGCTGCCGCCGCCGAACCAGCCCATCAGCAGCGCCACGGCCAGCACCACCAGGACCAGGGACACCTCGGTAGTCTGCCGGACGCCCCGCCCCGTGACCTGCACTGAGAGGCGAGCCCGACCGCCGTGTTCGAGACCGTCCTGGTGGCCCATCGCGGTCCGTTGGCCGTTCGGGTCGTGCGCACCGTGCAGCGTCTCAGCGCCAAGGCGGTCACCGTGCACAGCGACGTGGACGACCGGGCGCTGCACGTCATGGCGGCCGACGAGTCGGTTCTGCTCGGTCCGGCCGACCCCGCTCGCTCCTACCTGGACGTCGTCCGCGTCGTCGAGGCGGCCCGCCGTACCGGCGCGCAGGCCGTCCACCCCGGCTGCGGCGCGCTCGCCGAGGACGCCGACTTCGCCGAGGCCGTACGCGCCGCCGGGCTCGTCTTCGTGGGTCCGGTGAAGGTGGGGCGCAGCACGCAGCCCCGCGGGCGTACGGGCGTGACCGTCCTGGCCTCACCCGACGGGGGCGTCGTGGTCGGCGACCATGTCGTACGCGCCAGCGGGACCGAAGCCCTCGACGAGAGCGGCCCGCCTGACGAGTCGGCCCGGCTCGCGGCGGTCCGGGCAGCGGCCGGGATCGACGGGCTGGTGACGGTCGAGCTCGACGGCGACGTCGTACGCCGCGTGGTCCCGAGACTGCAGGCCGGACACCGGGTCACCGAGCTCGTCCACGACGTCGACCTGGTCGAGCAGCAGCTGCTGCTGGCTGCGGGTCACCCGCTGTCCTGGCGGCCCCGCCCTGCTGCCGGAGTGGCCGTCGGGGCGCGGGTCTATGCCGCCGGCGCCGGTCAGCTGACCGCGTTCGAGACCCCCGACGGCGTCCTCGTGGACGCGGGCTACCGCAAGGGCGACCGGGTGCAGCCGCACTACGACCCCCTGCTGGCGCTGCTCACCGCCCACGCGCCCTCCCGTGAGCAGGCCCTGGACCGACTGCGCACCGCCATCGCCGCCTTCGTCGTCGGTGGCGTGGACACCAACCTGCCGGCGCTGTCGGCAACCCTGGAGAGGACCCCATGAGCGATCTGGCCGTATCCGTCGACGCCGGTGTGCTGCATCTGCACATCGACCGCGAACCTCGGCGCAACGCCCTGAGCGGAGAGGTGCTCGGGGCCATGCTGTCGGCTCTGCGGGACGTCGGCGACGCCCGCGTCGTGCTGGTGACCAGCGCCGGCGAGAAGGTCTTCTGCTCCGGCGCCGACCTCGTCCAGATGGCGCCCGACGCCACTGGGCTGCAGGTGCACGAGGGCCGCGGACTGCTGCGCGAGGTGGTACTGGCGATGCGGGCCTGTCCCGTCCCGGTCGTCGCATCGGTGCAGGGGCTGTGTCTTGCCGGGGGCGTGGGGCTGGTGCTCGGCTGCGACCTGGTGCTGGCCGCCGAC
>JBBPYI010000096.1:0-7924 GCA_038200075.1 Mycobacteriales bacterium | reverse complement strand
GGCTCATCGGCGAGTACGTTGGACGCATATTCGGTGAGGTAAAGCGGCGGCCCCTCTTCGTGGTGCAGGAGCGCCTGGGTGGTGAGAAGAGCCGATCGGCAACTCTGCCAGTAACTTTCCCGCACCCCGCTCTGCGCGGCCCGGTAGCGCACGACCTCGTCGCGGCACTGAGCCGGCTTCCAGACCCCACCGTGCAGGTACTCCAGCCGGCCATCGGCGGTGCGGGTCGTCTCGATGAAGCTGTCGATGGTCTTGGAGTTGCCGGTCGTGACACCCCACGCGACCCGCTTGCCGTAACCGATCCCGATCGTGGGCAGCCCGGGCACGGTCGAGCCGCGCGCGTCGTAGCCGCCGCCGTGCACCTCGAGCTCCCACAGCAGCGACGGGTAGGAGTAGCCCAGCTGCGGTCCGCTCACCAGCATCGCCGCGCCCGTGGAGGTGCGCTTGGGTGCGACGGCGAAGGAGTAGGAACCACCGTGCAGCGCGTTGCCGTACTCCACCAGCGACGCCGCCGCGCGGGCCGCCGGTGCAGGCACGGCCGGCGCGATCCCGCCCGGTGTCGTCGGCACCGGGAACGCCCCCGTGCCCGGCCCGGTCGCGAGCTTCGGGTCCAGCCCCAGGGCGTACGCCGCCGACCGCCGCAGGACGGCGTCGCGCGAGGCGGCAGGCACCACCGCGTTGTCGAAACGACCCTCCTCCGGCGGCACGGACACGGTGGCCTTCGGGTCGGACTGCCAGCGCAGGTCGGTGAACTGACCGAGCCCGGTCAGCCCGCCGAGGGAGCGCAGCGCCTCGACCTCGCGGAACTCGTCGCCACCGGCAGAGGCGACGGTGCGGGTGATCAGGACCCCGGCCGCGAGGGTGTCGGTGACCGTCCAGCGCTCGGGCAGCGTCGACAGCAGGGCGTACTCCGCCGGCAGGTCGGCCGGGGTCACGCGCACATGCGCGATCCAGGCGTCGAGCCCCGCGGCGTAGCCCTCGATGACCTCGCGCGAGGAGGCCGGCAGCGCGGCGAACATCGCGTCGTACTCAGCCTGGCTGTAGGTCAGGGTCCGGGCCTGGACGTCGGCGGGGACGCCGGACGGCCCGACGAGCTCGGCAAAGGTGCCTCGGCCCAGCCGGCGGACGGCGTCGGCGAGGAACAGCCGCTGCTGCCCGGCGGCGTAGCCGGCTCCGAACCACGTGTCGCGCGCGCTGTCGCCGTAGACGACCTTGACGCCGCGCTCATCGGTCGAGATCCGCACCCCCGGGACCGGCGACTCGACCGGACCGGTCGGCGGCTTGAACCGGCCGTCCTTGAGCTTGCCGTCCCAGTAGAGCTCGCGCTGGTCGTCGACGTTCTCCCCGTACGCCCCCGGATCGCGGGTCGCCATGCCCCGGGCCTGGCCGGCCACCGAGACGAAACCGGAGTTGCCCGGGCCGAGCACCGTCCCGACGTCGAAGGGCTGGTCCGGTGGGGTGTCGGCGGCCAGCGCTGGGGAGGCGGTTGTCGCGAGCAGACCGGCGGTGAGAAGGAGGGCAGCGGAGCGTTGCAGCAGGGTCACGGCTGTGTGGTTCGTCGCAACGGCCCCCACACCTTCCTGCTCACCGGGTGGTCCTGGTCGCAGCGGCCTACAGTCCGAGCGTGAAGACCGTCCAGGGCAAGACCGACCACGTCGTGATCGTCGGAGCAGGGCTGGCGGGCCTGTCGGCCGCGCTGCGCCTGGTCGGCGCCGGACGGCAGGTGACCGTGCTGGAGCGTGAGGCGATCCCCGGTGGGCGCAACGGCCTGCTCGAGGTGCCCTCGCCTTCCGGCGACGGGACCTACCGCTTCGACACCGGCCCGACCGTGCTGACCATGCCGGACCTGATCGCCGACGCGCTGGACTGCGTCGGGGAGAAGCTCGAGGACTGGCTCGAGCTCACCCCGGTCGACCCGCTCTACCGTGCCTACTACCCCGACGGCTCGACGCTGGACGTCAAGGCCGACAGCCAGGCGATGGCCGACGAGGTCGAGCGGGTCTGCGGTCCGGCCGAGGCCAAGGGCTACCTCGCCTACGTCGACTTCGTCTCGAAGCTCTACCGCTACGAGATGAAGGACTTCATCGACCGCAACATCGACTCCCCGTTCGACCTGCTGACGCCCAACCTCGCGCGCCTGGCCGCGATCGGCGGCTTCGGCAAGCTCGCGCCGAAGGTGAACAGCTATCTCAAGGACCCCCGCACGCAGCGGGTTCTGTCCTTCCAGTCGATGTACGCCGGGCTCTCGCCCTACGACGCGTTGGCGATCTACGCCGTCATCGCCTACATGGACTCGGTCGCCGGGGTGTTCTTCCCCAAGGGCGGCATGCACGCGGTCCCCCGCGCCCTGGCCGGTGCGGCCGAGAAGCACGGCGTCGACCTGCGCTACGGGACCTCGGTCGCCCGTGTGCTCGTCGAGCACGGCCGGGCTGTGGGTGTGGAGACCACCGACGGCGAGCGGATCAGCGCCGACGTCGTGGTGCTCAACCCGGACCTGCCGGTGGCCTACCGCGAGCTGCTGCCGCCTGAGGCCACCCCCCGGCGGGTCAAGACGCTGGACTACTCCCCCTCCTGCTTCCTGCTGCTGGCCGGCTCCACCCAGGCCTACTCCAAGATCGCCCACCACAACATCCACTTCGGGAAGTCCTGGTCCGGGGTGTTCGACGAGCTCATCGACCAGAAGGTCCTCATGAGCGACCCGTCGATCCTGGTGACCAACCCGTCGCACTCCGACCCCGGGCTCGCGCCCGATGGCAAGCACATCTACTCCGTGCTGCTGCCGACGCCCAACACCAGCGCCGGGATCGACTGGGACGTGGTCGGCCCGCGCTACCGCGACGAGGCGGTGGCCAGGCTGGAGGCGATGGGCTACACCGGCTTCGGCGACGCCATCGAGGTCGAGGACGTCACGACCCCGGCCGACTGGCAGCGCCGCGGCATGGAGCAGGGCGCGCCGTTCGCCGCCGCGCACTCGTTCTTCCAGACCGGGCCGTTCCGTCCCGGCAACCTGGCCAGCAAGGTCGAGGGCGTGGTGTTCGCCGGTTCCGGCACCCAGCCGGGGGTCGGCGTGCCGATGGTGCTGATCTCCGGCCGCCTGGCCGCCGAGCGGATCCTCGGCAAGGACAAGAGCTACCGCTCCCGCGCCCTGGGACCCCGGATACTGACTGGGTGAAGCGCGCAGTCCCGGTGGGCGTCCTCGGCAGCGTGCTGCTGGCGCTCGGCGCAACCGGGGTCGGGGCGCTTCCGCCGTCCGGCTGGGGCCTGCTGCGCGGCTCGCCGCTCGCCCTGCCGCTGTCCGTGGCGGGCATCGTGCTGCTCGGCGGGGCGTGGTGGGCGCTGCGCGAGGCGGCCGCGTCGGTGGTCCTGAGAGCGACGGTGGTCTGGGGGCTGCCGCTGCTGCTGGCCCCACCGCTGGCGAGCCGCGATGCGTACGCCTATGTCGGGCAGGCCGCGCTGGTGGTGCGGGGCCTGGATCCGTACGCCGTCGGCCCGGGTGCGCTGCCCGGACCCCTGTCGGCCGGCGTCGACGAGGTGTGGATCGACAGCCCCGCGCCGTACGGCCCGCTGTGGCTGGGCCTGGCCGGGCTCGTGGTGCGGGTCACCGGGTCGGTCGTGCCGTCGCTGGTGGGCATGCGGCTGCTCGCGGTCGTCGGGCTCGCGCTGCTGGCGTGGGCCCTGCTGCGCCTGGCTGACGTCCCCGGTCGCGCGCTGTGGCTCGGGGTGGCGAATCCGCTCGTGCTGGTGCACCTGCTGTCCGGCGCCCACAACGACGCGCTGATGATCGGGCTGATGGCGGCCGGGCTCGCGGTGGCCGGGCGCGGAGGGCGCTGGCTGGTCGTCGGGGCGGCGCTGGTCACCGGCGGCGCGCTGGTGAAGGTGCCGGCCGTCGCGGCGCTGGCGTTCCTGCCCCTGCTGGCCGCCTCGACGCTGCCCGGGCGGGTGCGGGCCGCGGCGGTCGTCGGGGTGTCTGCTGTCGCCACCGCCGTGCTCGTCACGCTCGCGAGCGGGTTGGGCTGGGGGTGGCTGGGCTCGTTGGACGCCGGCCGGGCCCGCCTGGCCCTGTTCTCGCCGCTGACCGGGTTGGGCGTGGCGGTCGGCCGACTCGACGCGGTCCTGGCCGCCGGCTTGGTGCTCGCGGCCCTCGTGGGCCTGGGCCTGCTGCTGGCCGCCGACCGGCTCGGCCCCCTGCGGGCCTGCGGGCTGCTGCTGCTGGCGGTCGCGCTGCTGCTGCCGGTGGTGCAGCCCTGGTACGTCCTGTGGGGCGGCGTGCTGCTGGGCGCCTGCAGCAGCGCGCGGGTCGCCGCCGGCCTCGGCGCCGCCTGCCTGGTGCTCACGCTGCTGGTGCAGCCAAGCGGGCGCAGTGTGGTGCGGCCACCGCTCTACGGGGTGCCCATCGCGCTGGCCGCCGTCGCTGGATCTCTGGTAGCGCGCAGGCATCGCGACGTGCACGTCGAAGTAGTCCCTACCCCAGCCCCCAGGAGTCCTTCGTGAAGCGCCCCACCGTCCTTGCCACCAGCCTGCTGACCGTGCTCGGCCTCGCCCTCGTGGCGCCGAGTCCTGCACTGGCCCGGACCGCCGGCCCGGCGCTGCCGAGCATCACGAGCGACAACGTCAAGCTGATCGCGGGCATCCCGGAGACGGCGGCGATCTCGATGGAGTTCGCCCGCACCGGGCCGTTCGCGTACGTCTCGAGCACCGACACGATCTCGGTGCTGGACCTGACTGACCCGAAGGACCCCGTCCTGCGCGGCTCGCTGGTCAACGCGCTGTTCGAGAACGAGTCGATGACCTACGGCGAGCGCGTCATCGACGGCACGCTCACCCGGTTCGTCATCGGCGCGATCGACCTGCTGCAGGCCGCGCCGACGGACCCGACCCACGTCAACCTCGCGGACGGACCGGAGGTCGTCATCGTCGACGTCACCGACCCCGACAAGCCCTTCATCCGCTCACGGACACCCCAGAAGCCTGCCGCCGGCGCCGCGACGACCAGCACCCACACCGTGCAGTGCGTCAGCCAGGCCGACTGCCGCTACGCCTACACCGCCGGCACCGGCTCGATGTTCTCCATCCTGGACCTGACCGACCTCGACGCGCCCAGGGAGCTCAAGACCATCCCCTCCCCCGCCTCCGGCCCGGGCAAGGACGGCTTCGCCCGGGGCGCCGGTCACTACTGGGACTTCGACACCGCGGGTCTGGGCTGGCACACCGGCTCGGGCGGCGCGGCGGCCTTCGACGTCAGCGACCCGGTCAACCCCAAGATCGTCGCCGCCACGAACCCGCTCGGCCGGGGCAAGCCCATCAACGACTTCATCCTGCACAACTCGATGCGCCCGAACGCCGCCGCCTTCAAGGCCGGCGCGGCTCCGGCGCTGGCCAACGGCAACGTCCTGCTGGTGACCGAGGAGGACTACGCCGACGAGGGCGACGAGCTCGAGTGCAGCCAGGCCGGCAGCTTCCAGACCTGGTACGTCCCCGAGCTCGACGGCGCCGCCTACCGCGCCAAGAACCCGGACGGCAAGACCCAGGACGTCGGCACCATCGCGCCGCTGGACCAGGTCAATCCGGCCGCGGACTTCGGCGGCGGCGCATCCCTGCCGGTCACGGCGTTCTGCTCGGCCCACTGGTTCGACGTGCACCAGGACGGGTTCGTGGCGCTGGGCAGCTACGGCGCCGGGCTGCGCATCCTCGACGTGCGGGACCCCCGCGAGATCAAGCAGCTCGGCTACGCCACCGGTGTCGCCACGCAGGTCTGGGACGCCTACTGGGTGCCGGTGCGCGACAGCAAGGGCGTCGCCGTGCCCGGTCAGAAGACCAACATCGTCTACACCGCCGACGCCGTCCGCGGCATCGAGGTCTATGAGGTGACCCTGCCCGAGGCCGCGACCGCCCCCACGACCGGTACGCCTGGCACCGGTACGCCTGGTACCGGTACGCCTGGCACCGGTACGCCTGGCACGGGCCCCGGCACGACGCCTCCGGCCGTCTCGGCTCCGTCGTCGGGCGGCGTCCTGGCCGCCACCGGCCCGGCCGCGGTCGTCCCCGCCATCGCCGTCGCGCTGCTGACCGGCACCGCCGTCATCCGCCGCCGCCGCACCGCCTGACCGGCCCCGCCTGCACATTGGCGGACTCACCCGGACCCGCCTGCACACATCGTGATCGCTGGTGCCCTCGCCTGCGGCCCTCGCAGGCGCACGGGCCGGCCCGAGTGGATCACGATGTGTGCCCGACGGTCCGGACCGGAGCACCCGCCAAGGCGGCTCGCACACACGCCACGACGTCGTCCGGGTGCGCGACCACGTCCTCCCAGGAGAACCGCAGGACCCGCCAGCCCGCCACGACCAGCGCGTTGCCCCGCCGACGGTCCTGCCGGTAGCTCTGTCGGTCAGCATGGAAGGCGAACCCGTCGGTCTCCACGATCAGCCGGGCGGCGTGCCACGCGAAGTCCACCCGCCCGATGAGCAGGTCGCCGGCCGTGTAGACGGCCAGCTGGCTCTGCGGCGGGCGTAACCCGGCCAGCGCCAGCACGACCCGGGCCAGGGACTCGAGCACCGAACCGCTCAAGGCGTCGACGAGCGCCAGCACTCGAGCGACCTGACCGCGGCCTCGTCCAGCCGGCAGTCCGCACAGCGCCACCTGCAGCGCCTTCAGCGTCACCCGGCGCGTGCGCAGCGCGGAGTCGGTGACAGCAACGGCGTGGGCCAGGGGCAGGCTGCGACACAGATCCAGGATCGTCCGGAGCACCGTGGTGAGCCGCAGGCCGTCGCGCTCGACATGATCGTCGTCGGCCAGGTCAGCCCGGCGCACGAGGACGCCGGCCCGGCCAGCACGAGAGCGGTCCCGACCCACGGTGAGCGTGCGGCAGTCCGGTGTTGCTGCGAGCTCGAGCCCCCACAGCAGGGCCGCACTCGTGTGGCTGACGACGGCCTGCAGGCCGATGGCAGCTGAACGCAGCGCCTCGTCTGGTGCGGGCTCGGCCCGGTCGGTGAACAGGTGCGGGGTCAGCGCTCGCAGCTGGCCCTGCTCGACTCGACGTCCGAGGCGCCGGCGGGTCAGCCCTGCGGCGAGCAGGTCTCGGCGGCGGGCCATCCCACCCTGGCGGTCCAGCAGCTCCTTGACGGCGTCCATGCAGCGACGGTGCAGCCGTACGCCTGCCGGTTCCAGCCCCACGGGCGGGCCTGTGGACGGTCCCTGCCTGTGGACAAGGGCATAGGGCCGGACCTCATCGCACACATCGTGATCGGCAAGGGCCTCGGGACGGTGACTGCAAGCTCACCAACGGGAGAAGTGGATCACGACGTGTGCGAACAGGTCCGGGCATGGCGGTCGGCCGGGCCTGGCAGACTCCCTACGTGAGCGCGAGGGAGCTGGACGCGGCCGGGATCACCGGGACCGAGCTGCGGGCGTCCTACGAAGCCTGCCGACAGCTCAACGCCAGCCACGGCAAGACGTACTACCTCGCGACCCTGCTTCTGCCGGCCTGGAAGCGCCCTTACGTGCACGCGCTCTACGGCTTCGCGCGCTATGCCGACGAGATCGTCGACGACCTGGCCAGCACCCTGACCGACGCCGAGAAGGCCGACTGGCTCATCGGGTGGGGCGAGCAGTTCGTCAAGGATGTCGCGAGCGGTGGCAGCGAGCACCCGATCAGCCGGGCGGTCGTGGACACCGTCCGGCGCTGGGACGTGCCGATGGCCTACATCGAGGCGTTCCTGGCGAGCATGCGCATGGACCTCACCATCAACTCCTACGACACCTACGACGACCTGATGGTCTACGTCTACGGGTCAGCCGCGGTCATCGGCCTGGAGATGGTGCCGGTGCTGGAACCGCTGGTGCCGCGCGAGTTGGCCGATCCCTACGCCCGCGATCTCGGCATCGCCTTCCAGCTCAGCAACTTCCTGCGCGACGTCGGGGAGGACCT
>JBBPYI010000095.1:0-3240 GCA_038200075.1 Mycobacteriales bacterium | reverse complement strand
GGTCTCCCGGGCCAGCGATGAGCTTGCGGGACGGCTCGTGCGGGCGCGCTCCTGCTACACGTGCAAGACCCGCTACGTCGAGGTCGACGCGTTCTACCACCAGCTGTGTCCGCCCTGCGCGGCGCTGAACAGGTCGCGCCGTGACGCGCGCACCGACCTCACCGGTCGGCGGGCGCTGCTGACCGGCGGGCGGGCGAAGATCGGCATGCACATCGCGCTCCGGCTGCTGCGGGACGGCGCCGACACGACTGTGACCACCCGCTTCCCCGCCGACGCCGTCAGGCGGTTCACCGCCATGCCCGACAGCGCAGACTGGCTGCATCGGCTGCGCATCGTCGGGATCGACCTGCGCGACCCCGCCCAGGTGATCTCGCTGGCTGACTCGGTCGCTGCCCGCGGGCACCTGGACATCCTGGTGAACAACGCCGCGCAGACCGTGCGCCGCACTCCCGGGGCCTATTCCGCTCTTGTCGCGGCCGAGTCAGCCGCCCTTCCCGCCGGCGACCTGCCGGAGGTCGTCGATCTCGGTCACGCGCGCGACGCGCACCCACCGGCGCTGCCGGCCGCAAGTGCACCGGCCTTCACCGCGCACGCCTTGACCGCACTCGCGCTCACCAGCGGGTCCGCCTCCTTGGACCGGGTGGCGGACCAGACCGCCATCGACGCAGGCGGTCTCGTGCCCGATCTCGACGACGTGAACAGCTGGACCCGCCGGGTCGACCAGGTCGACGCGCTCGAGCTGCTGGAGGTGCAGCTGTGCAACAGCGTCGCGCCCTTCGTCCTCATCAGCCGTCTGCGCCCTGCGCTGGCCGCGTCGCCGGCCCGGCGGACGTACGTCGTGAACGTCTCGGCGATGGAGGGCCAGTTCGGTCGTGGCTACAAGGGCCCCGGTCATCCGCACACCAACATGGCCAAGGCCGCGCTGAACATGCTGACCCGCACCAGCGCCGAGGAGATGCTCGAGACCGACGGCATCCTCATGACCGCCGTCGACACCGGCTGGATCACCGACGAGCGTCCGCACCCGCTGAAGGCCCGCTTGCACACCGAGGGCTTCCACGCCCCGCTGGACCTCGTGGACGGCGCTGCGCGGGTCTACGACCCGATCGTGCGCGGCGAGCTGGGCGAGGACCTGTTCGGCTGCTTCCTGAAGGACTACGCGCCGGCCGACTGGTAGGGATCGCCGGAGCTGTCGGACGTCTCGGCTGCGTCCGCGGCCAGCTCGATGCCCACCGCGTCGCTGCCGGGCAGGACCTCCTCGCCCGCAACATCGGCCGGTGCGTCGGGGATGAGCGCGCGGTCGACGACCTCGAACTCGTCGTCCACGACGGCCATCCCGGCGTAGGAGCTCTCCGCCGCCTCGACGACGGTCTCGCTGTGGGCGCCGCACCCGTGCGTCAGGGCAACCACGCGGGCGTCGTCGGGGGACATCGCATTGGCGCAGGCCCCGAAGACGCGACCGAGCGCGCCGGCCAGCGGTACCAGGAACCCGCAGCCGCCGCACTGACCGGGAGCGGCCTTGGCGACCGGGGTGTCCGGTCCGGCAGCCCCGTCGTACCAGCGCTCGGCGGCATCGGCGCGACCGTCCAGCGACAGCACCCGCGGTCGTCCCAGACCCAGCTCGCGGTGCAGGGCGTACGGCAGCGACTCAGCGTCGACGTCGGCGTAGGACGGCACGAGCCGCGGGTCGTCGGGCAGCGGCGGCAGCAGGTCGCCGGCGCCGAGGTCACCTGGCTGGACCCGCTCGCTCCACGGCACCCAGGCCGGCGCGAGCAGCGCTCCGTCACCGGGCAGGAGCACGACCTCGTCGACGGTCACGACGTCGCTCCCGGAGGCGCGGGCCACGGTGACCGCCCAGTGCCAGCCGACGTACGCCGCGTCGGTCGTCGCGAAGCGGTGCGTCAGGACGCCCTCGGCCTCGACCTCGACACCGAGGTGCTCACCGACAGCGGGGCCGGCGACCTCGACGGCCGCGGCGCGCGCCGGCTCGACGGCAGCTACGAGCTGCTCGTCCACCGGCGACGCAGGCTCCGCCTCGGCCTCGGGCTGGACGGCGGCAACGGTGGTGGGCATCACGGGTGGGCTCTCCTGCGGCTCGGGAGGCGTGGCGTCGGCGGACTCCTCGCGCGGCCCGGCGAGCACGCCGGATACCTTCTTCTGGACGTCCCGCAACCGTCGTCTCACACCTGGCACCAGGGCAGTCTCCCAGACCCGGCGCCCGGCGTGGAGGCGCTACCCGTTCGACCGACCGATCCGGAGCCCTGCATGACCGCCCGCCGCCTCACGCTCACCGCTTCGGCGCTGGCCTGTGTCGCCCTCCTGGCCGCCTGCGAGAAGCCCGCCCCGATCGTGACGGTCGTCAACGAGGGCCGCTCGACCTACGCCGAGGCCAACACCTGGTGCTTCGAGGATCAGACCGGCGCGGACTGCGCCACCCGCACCGACGGCACGACCTCGCTCGAGGTCCGCGCGGGCACCCTCGGCATCGACGTGGACGGCGAGGTGGCCAAGGGCCGCTGGATCGCCACGCTGGTCGACACGGCCAACCCCTCGCAGCAGCTGGTCAGTTCAGGGGTCAACGAAGACCGGCACTACTACGCCTTCGAGCTGCCGCAGCTCCCGCCGCAGACCCAGCTCCTGCTGACGGTCCGCTCCCTGCCCGATGGCGCAGGCGAGACCGCGACCGAGGCCCGCGGCACCTGGACCTTCCTGCTCACCAACCGCTAGCCCTCGAGCTCGGCGGCGACCGCCCGCAGGATCGCGCCGAGGCGCTTGGCGCCATCGCGGTCGGGGCGCTTGCCGCGACGCAGCGAGCCCTGCACCCCCTCCAGCAGCTTGATCGTGTCCTCGACCATGACCTGCAGCTCGTCGGCCGGGCGGCGGGCGGTGGCCAGAGACGGCGGGGCATCCAGGACGGTGAGCGCCAGCGCCTGCTCACCGCGCTTGCCGGCCGCGACCCCGAACTCCACCCGTGAGCCGGTCTTGAGCTCCGCGACGCCCTCGGGCAGCGCCGATGAGGGCACGAAGACATCGCCGCCGTCGTCGCGGGACACGAAGCCGAAGCCCTTGTCCTTGTCGTAGAACTTGACCTTGCCGGTGGGCACGAGGACCTCGTCACGTCGGGGGATGGGACGGTCCAGGCTATCCGTCGGCCCTTTACGATCATCCCCAACCGGACACAGCAAGGGAGGCACGGCGTGCGCCTGAGGCGGGTCCTGCGCGTCCTGCTGCCGGTGGCCC
>JBBPYI010000094.1:0-5497 GCA_038200075.1 Mycobacteriales bacterium | reverse complement strand
GTTGTCGCGCAGGTAGTCGAAGCCGAACTCGTTGTTGGTGCCGTAGGTGATGTCGCAGGCGTAGTTCGGGCGACGCTGCTCGGGCCGCTCGTTGGCCAGGATGACACCGACCTGCAGGCCGAGGAAGCGGTGCACCCGGCCCATCCACTCGGCGTCACGCCGGGCGAGGTAGTCGTAGACGGTAACGACGTGGACGCCGTTGCCGGCCAGGCCGTTCAGGTAGGCCGGCAGCGTGCAGGTCAGCGTCTTGCCCTCACCGGTGCGCATCTCGGCGATGTTGCCCATGTGCAGCGCCGCGCCACCCATGACCTGGACGTCGAAGTGCCGCTGACCCAGCGTGCGGCGGGCGCCCTCACGGGCGACGGCGAAGGCCTCGACCAGGATGTCGTCGACGGTCTCGCCGTCGGCGAGGCGCTGGCGGAAGACATCGGTCTCGGCGCGCAGCTCGGCGTCGGTCATGGCGAGGAAGTCCTCCTCGACCGAGTTGACCGCGTCGGCGATCGACCTGAGCCGGCGGACCATCTTGCCCTCGCCGGCACGGAGCAGCTTCTGCAGGACCACGCTGGGCATCTCCCTCGTCGACGGACCCCCATGGATGTCCGGGCGGTCCACGAGTCATCGTAGGTGCTGGCGGCAGGCCAAACGGCTGGCGCGTGTCGGGCGTGCCCGGGCAGGCTGTCGGGATGCAACCTGTGGACATCACCGCCGGCCGCCTGCAGCTGCGCGCCTGGCAGCCCGGCGACGAGGCCGACCTGGCGCGGCTGCTGGATGATCCGGAGGTCGGTCGCTGGACCCCGCATCCGTTCCCGTACCGGATCTCCGACGCTGCTGAGCGCCTCGCCGGCGATCCGACGCACTGGGCCGACGGCACCCGCGCCGAGCTGGGCGTACGCGACGCGACCACCGGCGCGCTGCTCGCGATCGTCGGGCTCTACCGGGTGACGGCCACCGACGCGGAGGTCGGCTGGGCGACGGCCGCAGCCGCGCGAGGGCAGGGGGTCGCGGCCGAGGCGGTCGCCGCGCTGTGCCGGTGGGGCTTCGGCGCCCTCGGGCTCGACCGGCTGGAGGCACAGGTCGCCGTGGGCAACTGGGGCTCACGGCGGGTGGCGGAGAAGACCGGGTTCGGGCTCGAGGGCACCCGGCGGCACGCAGCAGTGCCCGGCGGTCGGGGCGACTGCTGGCTGTACGGCCTGCTGCCGGACGACCCCCAGACCGACACCGCGCGCTTGCCGTCCTACGCCGACCGGTCCGACGGGGTCGTGACGCTGCGGCGGTGGCGCTCGTCGGATGGCGCCGACGTCACCCGGGCCTGCGCTGACACCGAGACCGCTCGATGGCTGCCGGTGCCGGTGCCCTACACGCCAGCGGCGGGACAGGGCTACGTCGACGAGATGGTCCCGGGGCTCTGGGCGGCGGGCAGCGCGGCCAACGTCGCGGTCGTGGATGCGTCCTCGGGGGGCCTGCTCGGCGCGATCGGGCTGACGCTGCGCGACGGGATCGGCGAGGTGGGCTACTGGACCGCGCCGTGGGCCCGCGGCCGCGGGATCGCGACCCGGGCGTGTCGCCTCCACACCGACTGGGCGCTCGACGTGCTCCAGCTGCCGAGGGTGGAGCTGCTGGCCGATGTCGGCAACGTGGGATCGCAGCGCGTCGCCGAGCGGGCCGGCTTCGTGCGCGAAGGGGTCGCGCGGGCGATCCGGCCGCGCCCGCGCTCGACCGACCGCGCCGACATGGTGGTCTTCGCCCGGGTGATCGGCTGACGGCGGTACCGGTTCGCGGCGCTCGAATCAGGTGATCTCGAGCAGCTTCTCCCGGACGGCGTAGACGACCGCCTCCATGCGCGAGTGCAGCTGCAGCTTCTCCAGGATGTTGCGGATGTGGTTCTTGACCGTGTTCTCGCTGATGAACAGCTGCTTGGCGATGTCGCGGTTGTTCATGCCCTTGGCGACGAGCTTGAGCACCTCCATCTCGCGGTCGGTGAGCCGCGGGGTGGGGACCTGCTGCCGGTCGTCGGTCTTCTTGATCATGGTCGCGAACTCGGTGAGCAGCTTGGACGCCATCGACGGACTGATCAGCGACTGACCGCCATGGACGGCCCGGATCGCCGCGGCGACCTCCTCGATGGAGATCTCCTTGAGCAGGTAGCCCATGGCACCGGCCTTGATCGCCTCGTAGAGGTCGGCCTCCTCGTCCGAGATCGTCAGCATGATGATCTTGGTGGACGGGACGGTCTCGTGGATGGCGGTGCAGGCGTCGATGCCGCCGCGCTTGGGCATGCGCACGTCCATCAAGACGATGTCCGGCAGCGTCTCGGCGGCCTGGGTCACCGCCTCGGCGCCGTCACTGGCCTCGCCGACGACCTCGATGTCGGGCTCCTGCTCCAGGACCATCTGCAGTCCGCGACGGAACAGGGCGTGGTCGTCCACGACGAGGACACGAATGGGCTCCACGACAAGGCCACCGGCCGCGGCGGGCGGTCCCGCGGCGGGAATGTCGGTCACAGGGGTCCTCCTGGGGCAAAGGGTGCGGCGGCCATGGTGCCACGCGAGGACGCGGGCCGGGCGCGACCACGAGCAGGCCGCGCCCGGTACCGATCAGCCCGCGGCCTGCGCAGCGACGCCGTCGGCCGCCAGGCGCAGCACGCCGTAGTCGTAGCCGTGCCGGCGGTAGACCACCGACGGCAAGCCGCTGTCGGCGTCGGCGAACAGGTAGAAGTCGTGTCCGACGAGCTCCATCTCGTGCAGCGCATCGGCGGTGCTCATCGGCTCGGCGCTGTGCGTCTTGTCGCGCACGATGAGCAGCTCGGTGTCGTCAGCCGGCAGCGGCGACTCGAGCACGGCGACGTTGTCGTAGCCGGCGCCGTGGCCGTTCGCCGATCCGGTCAGCGGCGGCAGATCGCCCGGCAGACCGGCCGTGGCCTCGGCCACCGAGGCCGGGGTGTGCCGCCCGTGGTGGACCCGGCGGCGATCGTGCGCCTTGCGGAGCCGGGCCTCCAGCTTGAGCGTGCAGGCGTCGAGCGCGGCGTAGAAGTCAGCGGCGCACGCCTCCGCCCGGATGACCGGACCCTTGCTGTAGCAGGTGATCTCGACCCGTTGACAGCGGTCGGACTGGCGTGGGTTCTTTTCGTGGAAGAGCTCGACATCGAGACGGATGACACGGGAGTCCAGACGTTCGGACAGGGCCAGCTTCTCGGCGACATGGTCCCGGAAGTGGTCCGGCACCTCGACGTTTCGGCCTTTCACGACGATGTCCACGCAGGTCCTCCTGAGCTAGGGGATGGGGCGTCGAGCAGTCCGGCAGTGCTGTCCGTCGGGCTCCTCGCTCATGCGGTGGGTCGGGCGCCGGGAGGCGCCTGCCGTCGACGCTAGACCTGTCCTCGCCCTGGCGAAAGCCCTTCCCCTAGATGGGTTGCTGTCAGTCTCAGGACCGTGGCCGCGACGACCGCCGCGCCGCGCACCTCGGCGCCTGCGGCCCTCAGCGCGCGAGCCGCCTCTGCCAGCGTGGCGCCGGTCGTGATGACGTCGTCGACGATCACGACGGGCGATCCCCAGCGCGTACGCCGGGCCACCAGCGCCCCGGCCAGGTTGTCGGCCCGGCCCTGTGCGTCCAGGTCGGACTGGTCGGCCACGGCGCGGGCCCCGAGGAGCACGGGAGCAACCGGCAGCCGGGCCCGACGACCGGCGGCGACGGCCAGACGTCGGGCGTGGTCATGACCGCGGGCCCGCACCACAGCCGGTGAGGACGGCACCGGCACCAGGACGACCCCCGGACCGTGCGCGGCCACGGCTTCGGCGAGCAGTGCGCCGAGCGGACCGACCAGGGTGGTGCGGCCGCGCTCCTTGTGGGCGAGCAGCAGGGTCCGCACCGTCCCGCCGTACACCGCCGCGGCAACCACCGGCGGCAGCCCGGCTGGGGCGGGGGTCGGGAGGTGGGTGAACGGAGCCCCGATCAGCCCCGCGCGGCACGGTCCGCACACGGTCCGACCCGGGGCGGCGCACCCGGCGCAGTCACGTGGCAGCACCAGGTCAAGCAGATCGGGCAGCAACGACAGGGCCATGCCCCACCCTCACCCCGACGGGACGCCACTACCAGGGCCTCAGGGGAATGTGTGGACGGCTGCTCAGCCCGGGTAGGTCGGCTTGCTCCCGTCGGCCTGGGACCGGAACACCGATCCGTCGTCGCGGAACAGCCGGGGCGGTTGCCCGGCGACGGTCGCGGCGACGACCAGCCGCCGGCCGGGTGCGGCGGCCAGCGACTGCGGGACGCCCTCGATGCCCTGCCGCTGCAGGGGCGCCGAGCGCGAGCCGTCGACGGCCACCTGCAGGGTCAGCAGGGCTGCCTCCTCGGCGTCGCGGGCCAGGACCACAAGAGAGGTGCCGCTCTCCCAGGCCACGTCGGTGACGTCGACCAGGTCAGGGGCGACCGCCGCGACATCGGCCACGACCAGGCCGCTGGGGGTCGGCACGAGCTGCCCGACGAACAGCCGGCGGGCGGGGCCGACACCGAAGACCATGGCGATCCGCGCGCCGTCACGCGAGACCTCCATGCGGGCGAGCGGGCCGGCGCCGGCAGGCGACTGGTAGGCCACCGCGGTGGCGGGCGGCCGCCCGGCGGCGACCGGCGCCGGCAGCCGCCAGATCAGCGGTCGCGGTCCCTGCTCCAGGACGAACAGCCCCCGGTCCCCCGAGCCCCACGACAGCGAGCCCAGCTCGGGGCGCCGGAACACCGGTGCGTCGAGCCCGGCCCGCAGCGGCCCCACCCGTACCTCGTCATCCCCCTTGGCCACCCTGGTCAGGACACCCACCTGCGTCTCTGCCAGGTCGACGGCCGCTTCGTCGACGGCGACCTGGCCCGATGCCGCCTCCCCGGTCGTCAGCGCCCGGTCCAGGCTGCGCAGCGCCCGATCCTGGATGGAGTAGAGGGACGCGTCGTCGGCGACCCCGGCGGGGTCGAAGACATCCCAGTCCAGCACCGTCTGCACCGCACCTTTCGTCTCGACGGGCAGCGGCCGCCCCTCGACGAGCAGGCGTACGCCGCTGAAGTCCTGCAGCGTCCACACCAGCTGGCCGGACAGCCGCTGCCGGTCACGGGTCGACAGCGCCAGCACCTGCGCGCTGAGATCGACGGTCACCTGACCGCTGTCGGTCACCTCGAGCCGGCGCAGCACGGTGCCCTTCGGCACGGCATCGACGACGGCGTCCGCGAGCGGACCGGACGCGCCCCTCAGCAGCGCCTCGACCAGCGCGCGGGCGGGTTCGACGGTCGCCGGCAGGAACACCCGGTCGGCCACCAGTCGCGCTGTCGCCTCGCCCTGCAGCCCCCGGCCCAGGAAGTAGGCGTCGCGGGCGGTGAAGGAGTAGACGACGTCCGAGGTCTGCAGACGCAACCCGGGCGGCACCTGGGTCAGACGCAGCTGGCCGTCGACCGGCGCCACCGCGAAGCCCTCCGCCGGCGTGGGCGTCCCCTGGGACGGGAGCAGCCGGTAGGCCCCGTCGGC
>JBBPYI010000093.1:0-6723 GCA_038200075.1 Mycobacteriales bacterium | reverse complement strand
CTGACGACGATGCGCATCCCCAAGCTCGACGTCGAGGTCCTGGTCGTCGAGGGCACCACCCCCTCGGCGCTGCGGGGCGGCGCCGGCCCCGACAACGACAACCCCCAGCCGGGTGAGGCGGGCAACGTCGCGCTCGCCGGTCACCGCACCACCTACGGCCGCCCGCTCAACCGGCTCGACGAGCTGACGGAAGGTGACGTGGTGGAGCTCGAGACCCCCTTCGCCGTCTACACCTACAAGGCCGTTCCCTCGTTCGCCGGACATGGCAACCCGTGGGTGGTCAAGCCGACCGACTTCTCGGTCATCAACCCCGATGGGGCGCGCAAGCTGCTGACGCTGACGACCTGCAACCCCAAGGGCAGTGCGAAGGAGCGGCTGATCATGCGCTTCGAGCTCGCCTCGACCGCGATGCGGCAGCCGACCACGTGACGCCTGCTCGCGGCTCACGGCGCGTGGCGCGCGCAGCGACCGCCACCGCGCTGGCCGTCCCGATGGGCGCCGGGCTGCTGCTCGCCGGTGTCGCCCCCGCCGTGGCGGCGGTGCAGAACCCGGGTGACGGAGCGCAGTACGGCTCCGCGACCACCATCGCGATCCGGGCCGACTACGCCGCCTCCGGCAGCGAGAACCGCCTGACCCTGACCAGCCCGACGGGCGCCGCCGTCGTCGTGGCCCGTGCCGATGCCAACCGCCTGTCCGGCGGCACCCTGAGCTACTCGCTCGACCTGGGCTGCTGGACCTTCCCGAGCTCGGACTGCCGCGGTCGGGTCCCCGCCCCCAACGGCACCTGGATCCTCGCGCAGTCCGGCGGCGCCACCGACCGGACCACCTTCACGACCCGCATCCCGCCGGCCGCCCCGACCTCGGTCGGCGCCGCGGCCCAGTCTGCGCGCGAGGTGCGCGTCACCTGGGCACGCGGCGCCGAGTCCGACCTGACCGGGTTCGCGGTCTTCGAGGCAGGCACAGTGGTCAAGGACGGCATCGGCACGTCGGCGTGTGACGCCTCGAGGTGCGCTGCCGTCGTCAGCTACCCCGAGGACGCTACGGGCGAGCACACCTACGTCGTGCGCTCCTACCGCTCGGTGTCGCCAGGTTCCTCCGACACCCTGGCGTCGGCCCCGTCGCAGGGGGCCAGCGCGACCGTGAGCTCGAACCCGCCCTCCCCGCAGCCGTCGCCGACCAGCGACCCCGACGGCGGTCAGCCCGGGACAGGTGGCGAGCCCTCTTCGGGCGCGCCGGCTGGCGGCGGGCCGTCGGCTCCTGCCTCCTCCGGTAGCCCGGCCCCGGCCGGCACCTCGGCACCAGGCGCCTCGTCGGCGCCGGCAGGCGGCAGCAGCAGCGAACCGGCGTTCGCCGCCGGCCCCAGCCAGGCAGCTCCTGGTCAGGCAGGTCCCGGTCAGGCAAGTCCAGGCCAGGCGGCGCCCGGCGAGAGCAGCTCCCAGGCCGCAGTGTCGCAGCGGCGGGCCTTCGCCTCCGGCTTCGCGGCCTTCGGCCCCACGCTGGGCATCCCCAAGCTCCCGCCACTGCCGCAGTCGCAGCCCCCTGCCCTCGCCGAGCCGTTGCCGGACGGGTCCTTCGCTCCGACCCTCGGCTTCCAGGACCAGGTCGTGCAGGAGCGGGTCGAGACCGTCACGCCCGGGCGACGCATCACCTCGGTGGTCAACACCGCACTGGACTCAGAGCGTCTGGCTCGCAGCACGGCCGGTGCGCTGGTCCTGCTGCTCATCGGCGGCCACCTGCGCCGTTGGGTCAGCTCGCCCGCCCGGGACTGACCCAGCGCGCACGAAACGCACGCTCAACCCCTGGACGCCGCGCCCAGTCCGCTCGCCAGCACGACGTCGAGCAGGCGTACGGCCAGGGATTTGTCCAGCGGCTCGTTGCCGTTGCCGCACTTGGGTGACTGCACACACGACGGGCAGCCGCTCGGGCACTCGCACGACGCGATCGCCGCCCGGGTCGCGCGCAACCAGTCGGCCCCGCGCAGGTAGCCCTGCTCGCTGAAGCCGGCGCCACCCGGATGGCCGTCGTAGACGAAGACCGTGCACGTCCCGGTGTCGGGGTGCAGCGCCGTCGAGACCCCGCCGATGTCCCAGCGGTCGCAGGTCGCGAACAGCGGCAGCAGCCCGATCGCGGCGTGCTCGGCGGCATGAGCGGCGCCCGGCACGTCGGCCCAGCCGATCCCCGCGGCCTCCAGCAGGGCGAGCTCGACGGTGTACCAGACCGCCCGGGTCCGCAGCTCGCGCGGCGGCAGGTCCAGCGGCTCCTCGCCGAGCACCGCGCCGCTGCCGATCCGCTTGCGCAGGAACGACACGACCTGGTGGGTGACGTCGACCGTGCCGAAGACCAGCTTCACTCCGGCGTACGCGTGACTGCGCAGCTCCTCGACCACGGTGATGTCGGTGACGTCGCGCGCCGAGGTGGTCCAGTCGGGCTCCTCGGCGTGCACCAGCGCGACCGACTCCTCCAGGTCGAGCCGGTCGACGACCCAGCTGGCGCCCTGGTGCAGGTAGACCGCGCCGGTGTGCGCCTGGCTGTGGGCGGAGGACGCATCGACAGTGCCCAGCAACCGGCCGGTCGCGGCCTCGACGAGCCGGACGGGGGGCCCGCCGGTGCCCCGGATGTCGACCTCCGGGCGGTCCCGGGAGGTCCAGAACCAGCCACGCGGCCGGGACCGCAGCAGCCCTCGTCGCACGAGGTCGGCCAGCAGCAGCCGTACGTCGTCGGGGTCGCCGAACAGCGGCAGGTCGTCCTCGGTGAGCGGCAGCTCCGCGGCCGCGCAGCACAGCTGCGGTCCCAGGACGTACGGGTTGGCCGGATCGAGCACGGTTGCCTCCACCGGCCGGCCGAACAGCGCCTCCGGGTGGTGCACCAGGTAGGTGTCCAGGGGGTCGTCGCGGGCGACGAACACCGCAAGGGCGCCCTGCCCGGCGCGGCCCGCGCGGCCGGCCTGCTGCCAGACCGAGGCCACGGTGCCGGGCCAGCCGGTCAGCACGACCGCGTCGAGCCCGGACACGTCCAGTCCGAGCTCGAGGGCGTTGGTGGCGGCGACCCCCAGCAGCTCGCCGGACTGCAGCCGGCCTTCGAGCTCGCGGCGCTCCTCCGGCAGGTAGCCCGCACGGTAGGCCGCCACGCGACTGACCAGCGCCGGCGCCGCCTCGCTCAGCGCTCGCCGGGCCGACAGCGACACCGACTCCGCCCCCCGGCGGGAGCGGACGAAGGCGATGGTGCGGGCGCCCTCGACGACGAGGTCGGCGAGCAGATCCCCGGTCTCGGCGGTGGCCGATCTGCGGACCGGGGCGCCGTGCTCACCGCCTCCCGAGCCGGTGTAGGACGGCATCAGCGGCGGTTCCCACAGCGCGAACTCCGTCGTCCCACGCGGAGAGGCGTCGTCGGTCACGGCGGCCACCGGCAGCCCGACCAGCCGGGACGCCGACCGCTCGGGTTCGCTCGCGGTGGCGCTGGCCAGCACGAAGGTCGGCGAGGAGCCGTAGCGGGCGCAGATCCGCCTCAGCCGCCGCAGGACCAGGGCGACGTGCGAGCCGAACACGCCCCGGTAGGTGTGGCACTCGTCGACCACGACGTACTGCAGGCGGCGCAGGAACGACGCCCAGTCGGCGTGCCGGGTCAGGATGCCGCGGTGCAGCATGTCGGGGTTGGTGAGCACGAACCGGCCGTGCCGACGGACCCAGTCGCGCTCCTCGCGGGGGGTGTCGCCGTCGAAGGTCGCGGCCTTGACGGCCATGAGTTTCAGGGCGCGTACGGCGCGCAGCTGGTCGGTCGCGAGCGCCTTGGTCGGCGAGAGGTAGAGCGTCCCGGCCCGCTCGTCGGCCAGCAGCGCCGTCAGCGACGGCAGCAGGTAGGCCAGCGACTTGCCGCTGGCCGTGCCGGTGGCGACGACGACCGACGTCCCGCCGTGCGCGAGCTCGGCGGCGGCCACCTGGTGCTCCCACGGGCGTTCGACGCCGGCCAGGCGCAGCCGGTCGACCAGCAGCGGATCGGCCCAGACCGGCCACTCGGCGTGCCGTCCGGCGCGGGCTGGCACGTGCTCGACGTGCGTGACCCGCTCGGCGCGGGTGGGGTCGAGCACCAGGCGCGCGAGCAGGCTCTCGGAGCGGCTGGTCACGGGCCCCCATCCTCCCAGAGATCACGGCCGGCAGCCTGTGCGGTTAGATCTACCGACCCCGGGTACGGCGCGGCAGGGTCCTCGCAGGAGGTCCTGCTCGGCGTCGCCCGTACGCCCCTGTCGAAGGAGAACCACCGTGGACCTGTCCCTGTCGACCCGCAGTGAAGACGGACCGGAGGGCCCCCGCACCGTGGTCGTCGTGGGGGGCGAGATCGACGTCTACACGGCGCCCAAACTGCGCGAGCAGCTCATCGACCTGGTCAGCAGCGGTCAGTACTTCCTCGTGGTGGACATGGAGGGCGTGGAGTTCCTGGACTCCACCGGCCTCGGCGTCCTGGTCGGCGGCCTCAAGCGGGTCCGCGCCCACGAGGGCTCGCTGCGCCTGGTCTGCACGCAGGAGCGCATCCTGAAGATCTTCCGCATCACCGGCCTCACCAAGGTCTTCCCGATCCACACGTCGGTCGAGGAGGCCGTGGCGGCGACGGACTAGCGGCGGTCGACCACCGGGCTGCCGAGATGGCTGTCGTCGAACTGCTCCTGTCACCACTGGCCTCACACGTGCGGACGGCCCGGCTGGTGAGCGTCACCGCCGCGCGCCGGGCCGGGCTCCAGGACGATCTTGTCGACGAGCTGCGGCTGGCCGTCGGCGAGGCGTGCTCGCGCGCCGTCGGACTGCACACCCGGCACGGCATCGAGGCGTTGGTGCGGGTGCGGATCGAGGACGGCACAGCCGGGC
This sequence comes from Mycobacteriales bacterium, assembly GCA_038200075.1. GTDB lineage: Bacteria > Actinomycetota > Actinomycetes > Mycobacteriales > SCTD01 > SCTD01. The sequence goes on along the minus strand of JBBPYI010000093.1, from coordinate 1,867 downwards.
TGGTCGTCTCGGTCGCGGACTCCGGACCCCCTGTCGGGCCGATGCCCGACGACGTCTCGGCGGGCATCGTGGACGGCGGCGACCTGGAGGTCGCAGACGCCGCCGATGACCTGGTCGACCCTGACGTGGCGCTCGCGCTGCTGATCGGTCTGGTGGACAGCGCCACCGTCGAGCCAGGATCGGCCGGCACGACCGTCACGATGCGCTGGCCGCTGCCGCACGACGCGCAGGGCCCCGGCGCGACCCAGTTTTCGCGGGATTGATCGTCAGTGTGACGCGCGTCTGTGACGGACGCCACTCTGGTCTGGGTATGCTCCCGGCGCGCTCGGGGGCGACCCGGTCGTAGGTCCGCTGCGGACCTCACAGCACCTGGAGGCCCGCTCACCGTGTTGCACACCGCCACCCTCGCCGTCGAGGGGGACAGGCTCGCCTCGGTCAACTCCGACGACAACCTGATCCTCTACCTGATCCTGCTGATCTCCCTGGTAGCTCTCGGCTTCGCGGCCGTGTTCGCCAAGGAGGTCCTGGCCGCCGGTCAGGGCACCCCGAAGATGATGGAGATCTCCAAGGCTGTGCAGGAGGGCGCTGCGGCGTACCTCTCCCGGCAGTTCCGCACGCTGGCGGCCTTCGCCGTGCTGGTCTTCCTGCTGCTGTTCCTGCTCCCGTCCGACACCACGGCCGTACGGGTCGGCCGGCCGCTGTTCTTCCTGGTCGGGGCCTTCTTCTCCGGCCTGGTCGGCTTCATCGGCATGACGCTGGCGACCCGCACGAACCTGCGGGTGGCCAACGCCGCCAACGAGTCGGGCACCAAGAAGGCGCTGCGGCTGGCCTTCCGGGCCGGCGGGGTCGTCGGCATGTTCACCGTCGGGCTCGGCCTGCTGGGCGCCTCGATCGTGCTCATCGTCTACGACGAGCAGGCCCCCCGCGTGCTGGAGGGCTTCGCCTTCGGCGGCGCGCTGCTGGCGATGTTCATGCGCGTCGGCGGCGGCATCTTCACCAAGGCCGCCGACGTGGGAGCCGACCTCGTCGGCAAGGTCGAGCAGGGCATCCCCGAGGACGACCCGCGCAACGCCGCCACCATCGCCGACAACGTCGGGGACAACGTCGGGGACTGCGCCGGCATGGCGGCTGACCTGTTCGAGTCCTATGCCGTCACGCTGGTCGCCGCCCTCATCCTGGGTCAGGTCGCCTTCGGCGCGCAGGGGCTGGTCTTCCCGCTCATCGTCCCGGCCATCGGCGTGCTCACGGCCCTCGTCGGCATCTACGGCACAAGCCCGCGCGACAACGACCGCAACGGCATGAACGCCATCAACCGGGGCTTCTTCCTCTCCGCCGTGGTCTCGGCCGTGCTGGTCGCGATCGCCGCCTTCCTCTACCTGCCGGGCAGCTTCGCCGAGCTCGACGGCGCCGCCGCCTCCGACCAGAACCCGCGCATCGTCGCGATCGGGGCCGTGATCATCGGCATCGTGCTGGCGTCGCTGATCCAGGTGCTGACGGGCTACTTCACCGAGACCAACCGCAAACCGGTACAGGAGATCGGCAAGAGCTCGCTCACCGGCCCGGCCACGGTCATCCTGGCCGGCATTTCGGTGGGCCTGGAGAGCGCCGTCTACTCCGCGCTGCTCATCGGTGGAGCGGTGTACGCCGCGTTCCTGCTTGGCGGCGGCTCGACCGTCGTCGCGCTGTTCGCCGTCGCCCTGGCCGGCACCGGCCTGCTCACCACGGTCGGCGTCATCGTCGCGATGGACACCTTCGGACCGATCAGCGACAACGCGCAGGGCATCGCCGAGATGTCGGGCGAGGTCACGGCCGAGGGCGCGCTGGTGCTGACCAGCCTGGACGCGGTCGGCAACACCACCAAGGCCAT
>JBBPYI010000092.1:0-3952 GCA_038200075.1 Mycobacteriales bacterium | reverse complement strand
GGCGGCTGGGCGCAGGTGCAGCGGGCCCGCAGCCGGACGGTCGGTGGCGGCGGTGTGGGACTTCCACGTCTTCGGCGGGAGCTTCGGCGAGGACGACGCGACGACGCTGGTGGCGGCCGCCGCCGAGGCCGTACGCCGGCGGGTGCCGCTGATCACCCTGGTGCGCTCCGGCGGAACTCGGCTGCAGGAGGGGATGGCGGCGCTGGTCGGCATCCCGCGGGCCCGGCTGGCGCTGCTCGACCTGGCCGCGGCCGGCCTGCCGCACCTGTCGGTCGCCGACGCCCCCACCACTGGCGGGGTGTGGATCAGCGTCGCGTCGGCCGCCGACCTGCGGGTGGCCGTCGAGGGTGCGACCGTCGGCTTCGCCGGGCCGCGCGTGGTGGAGGCGGTGACCGGCACCCGTCCCGCGGAGGGCAGCCACACGGCGACCTCGGCGTACGCCGCCGGGCTCGTCGACGCGGTCTTGCCCGGCGCAGAGGTGCCGCAGTGGTTGGACGCGGTGCTGGCCGCGCTGGCAGCGGGGACGGCCCCGGGCGCCGACCCGTGCACGGGGCCGGCGCCGACCGACGGCGGCTGGGCGCAGGTGCAGCGGGCCCGCAGCCGGACGGTCGGTGGCGGCGCACTGCTGCACCAGCTGCTCGCCGGCGCCGTCCCGCTGCGCGCGCCGGGCGGGGACCTCACGGTCGCGGCGGCGGTCGGACGCCTCGGCGGACTGCCGGTCGTGGGGGTGGCCCTGGCCGCGGACGTCGGGGTGCGCCCGTCCCCGCAGGGCTACCGGCTCGCGACGCGGGCGTACCGCCTGGCGGGAAGGCTGGGTCTGCCGGTGCTGTCGCTGGTGGACACCCCCGGCGCCGAGCCGGGGACCGCGTCCGAGGACGACGGGATCGCACCGGCGATGGGCGAGGCGCTCGACGCGCTGCTGACCTGCCCGTCGCCGACGGTGGCGCTGGTGCACGGCGAGGGGGGCTCGGGTGGGGCGCTCGCGGCGGCCGCGACCGACCGGGTGCTCCTGACGGCCGACGCGTACTTCGCCGCGATCGGGCCGGAGGGGGCGAGTGCGGCGCTGCGACTGCCGCCCGAGCAGTGCGCGGAGCTGATGCGGCTCACCCCGGCCGACCTGCTGGCGCTGGGCGCTGCCGACGGGGTGCTCGCCGACCCCCGCGACGTGGCCGCCCACGTCGCGGCGCTGTCCGAGATGTCCGAGGCAGACCGGCTTGTGGCGAGACGTACCCGGTGGTCGAAGGGTCTGCCCGGACGACTGTGACCGCTTCGTCATGTGCGAGTCGTCACAGGGGGGGAAGGGACGGCTACGGTCCGTAGAGGACCTCTGACCCGGCCTGCGGAAAGGACACCCCGTGCGAGACCCCCGTCCGGCCCTGGCTCGGGCCACCCACGGCGTACGCACCGTGATCAGCCCGTCGGGGCTGCGCGGCGCCGGCACCGAGCTGGCCTGGGTTGCGGCCCACACCGCGCTCTACCCGCTGGGGATGCTCAGCGAGCGGGCCCGTGGAGCCGGGCGCGAGAGCGCTGAGCGGTTCACCCTTGCTGACCTGCCGCCGGTGCAGCGCGGCCTGCTGATGGGCGACGTGGTCGCGGCCGGCACGCCGATCCTGCTGGTGCACGGGCTGGTCGACAACCGCTCCACCTTCACGCTGCTGCGTCGGGCGCTTCGCCGTCGAGGCTTCGGCAAGGTCCTCACGCTGAACTACAGCCCCTTCACCCAGGACGTACGCCTGGCAGCCCGACGTCTGGCCGAGCTGGTGGAGCAGACCTGCGAGCAGACCGGCTACGAGCGCGTGCACGTCGTCGGCCACGCCCTCGGCGGGGTGGTGGCGCGCTACTACGTCCAGCGGATGGGCGGCGACGCCCGGGTGCACACCCTGTGCACGCTGGGGAGCCCGCACAGCGGGACGTACGCCGCGCACCTGCTCCCGACCCGGCTGGTGCGCCAGCTGCGGCCGGGCTCGGAGCTGATGACAGAGCTCGCGGCCCCCGCGCCAGGCTGCCGGACGCGTTTCGTGTCGTTCTGGAGCGACATGGACCAGCTGGTCGTACCGCAGCGCAGGGCCCAGATCGAGCACCCCGACCTCATCGCCCGCAACGTGCCGCTGCGAGGCACCGGGCACATGTCGCTGACCTTCGACCGGACGGTCGTGCACGAGATCTCGCAGCTGCTGGCGCACCTGGACGAGGACGGCACGACGCTGACGGCAGGGGTCAGCCCGATCGGCGCGGGGGCCGGGTCGGCTGCGCCGTCGACCGGTCGAATCGCTCAAGGAGCGGCCTCGACCACGGGCTGAGGGTGTGGACGGCCCTTTGACCTTCACACGTCTGTGACGATAACGTCGCGGTAACGACCCGCGTCCGAGATGTCTTCCAGACGTCACTGGGGTGCGGGTCAGGTCCGGCCACGTGGCCCTCATGAGGGGCCTGGCGCCGGCTGTCCTGACCCCGACGCTGGAGCCATCCTCTTGTCTGCTGAGCCCACCGGGCCGCGCCATGCGGCACCGCTTGAGCCCCTCCGTCCACGTACGATCCTGCTCCCCAGCCTGCTGCTCGTGGCTGCCGGCGCGGCCTTCGGCGGCCTCGCGGTCCTGCCGGCCGCCGCAGACGTCCCTGCTCCACGCGTAACGGCCGCCGAGGTCCTGGCGCCGGTCGAGCTGGCAGCGGTCGAGGCGCCCATGTGGGCCAACGCCACGCTCTACGCGGCCCTGTCCAAGGGGGCCGTCGTGGCCAACACGCCGGTCGTCGTCAAGCCCCCCGCACCGGCGGCGCCGCCCGCTCCGGAGCCGCCCCGTCCGGCACCCGCCCACGCCTCCCGATCGCGGCCGGCCCCCGCCCCCGAGACCGTCGCCGAGACCGTCGAGGGTGTCATCAGCAAGGCGAAGTTCGCCCGACCGGGCCTGGGCCGGCTCACCTCGCCGTACGGCCGACGCTGGGGTCGCCTGCACGGCGGGATCGACCTCGCCTCCGGCATCGGCTCACCGATCCGCGCCGCTGCCGGCGGCACCGTGCTCAGCGCCGGCAACGAAGGCGCGTACGGCAAGGCGGTGCGCATCCGCCTCCCCGACGGCACCGTCAACGTCTACGCCCACCTGAGCGCTTTCCTGGTGCGTTCCGGTCAGCGAGTCGCCGGCGGCGAGCAGATCGCCCGCGAGGGCAACACCGGACGCTCGACCGGTCCCCACCTGCACTTCGAGGTGCGTGTCAACGACAGCCCGATCAACCCCGTCCCCTGGCTGAGCAAGCGCGGCATCACCATCTAGCTCGTGCGCGCGGTCCTGTTCGACCTGGACGGCACCCTGGTCGACCACGAGAGCGCATCGCGCGTGGCGATCGACGGCTGGGTGCGCGAGCACGGGATCGTGCATCGGCATCCGACCGAAGTGCTGGCCCAGGAATGGCTCCGACTCGAGTCCGTAGGTCTGGCCCGCTACCTGAGCCGCGAGGTCACCTTCGACGAGCAGCGACGCCGTCGCATGGCGGCCTTTCTGGGCTTCCTCGGGCAACCGGCAGTCGACCTCGACGACCGCTTCTCGAGCTACCTCGTGCGCTACGAGCAGGCCTGGACGGCGTACGACGACGTCGCCCCGACCCTGGCTGCCCTGCGCGATCGCGGGACGGCGGTCGCAGTGCTGACCAACGGCGACCAGACGCAGCAGACGCAGCAGACGCAGCAGACGGCGAAGCTCGAGGCCGTAGGTCTGGGCGACGCGTTCTCCTGCGTCGTTGCCTCGTCGACGCTCACCGCTGCCAAGCCGGCGGCCGAGGCGTTCGTCCAGGCCTGCGACCGGTTCAGCCACGCACCGGGCGACGTGCTGTACGTCGGAGGCAACCTGGCGACCGACGCCCTCGCCGCCTCCCGGGCCGGGTTCGGCGGGGTGTGGCTGAACCGGGACCATCGTCCGGAGACCGAGACGCCGTGGCGGACCGTTCACAGCCTTGTCGATCT
>JBBPYI010000091.1:0-6631 GCA_038200075.1 Mycobacteriales bacterium | reverse complement strand
GCGTCGATGACACCGTCGGCGACGGCGTAGACGGGCGAGCCGTAGGGCGCGAGCAGGTCGGTGCCCTTGTGGCTGCGACCGCCGGAGCGGGGCGCGCCGTAGGTGTCGGTGAAGCTCGCGGCCGGCACCGGGCATCGCCCGGCGGACAGCCGCGCCACCGGGGCCTTGCGGATCTTCTTCTTCACCGCGACCGGCTTGGGTGTGGGCGCGGGCGGGGGTTTCACGACGGGCTTGGGGACCGCGGACGGGGCCGCGGACGGCTTGACCGGAGCCGGAGCCGGAGCCGGAGTCGGGCTCAGGGCCACGCGGGGACGCGAGCGTGAGGCCCGTTCCAGATCGGCCGGATCCTCGCGAGGGGGCGTCACGTCGGCAAAAGCCAGGGCTTGCGGGGCGACCTCGTCCACGACGAGGACGTCGGCGTCCTGCGACGGCGTGAGCGCCAAGCCCGCAAACGCACCGGCCCCCACGGTCAGCAGCAGCGCGGGAAGAACCACCCGTCGGGTGGGAGCAGACAAGAGCTGGCGGCGCTGTCGGCGTTCCTGCACGGACCGGACCCCCGGAGAGTGTGTCGAGTAAGCGTCGGCAGAACGTTACCAAAGCGTCATCTAGGCAAGCAGTCGGGCCACCACATCACGCACCTGGGTCGGCGACATCGAGAGGGTGGCATCGCCGACCGCGAGCTCCACCAGCCGTACGCCTGGGTCGTCGGTCGGGCTTGACGCCGGCCAGGTCCACAGGCCCTCCTGCTCGATCAACGCCCGGGCCGCAGCGGTGAAGGCGTCGGCGCTGGTGCGCAGCAGCAGGTGCAGCATGGGTGTCTGGGGCGGGTCGGGCAGCACCGTCGCCCCGGGCAGGTCGGCCAGCGCAACGGCGATCGCGCGGGCGTGCTCGAGGTAGGCCGGCATCAGGGGTAGCCGCCGACGCAGCAGGGTCAGGGCCGACGCCGCGCCGGGCCACAGCCCGAACAGCGTCCCGCCCATGCGCCTGCGCCACTCGGCGACCTCGGCTACGACGTCTGCCGGTCCAGCCAGACAGCAGCCGGCCAGCGCCCCGATGCCCTTGTAGAAGCTGACGTAGGCGGTGTCGAACAACCTCGCGACCTCGGCCGGCGTACGCCCGTAGCCGGCGCTGGACTCCCACAGCCGCGCGCCGTCCAGATGCACCGCTGCGCCGCGACCGCGGGCCCAGTCGAGCTGCGCCTGCAGGTCCTGCCAGCTCGGCTGCTGCCCGCCGAGATCGCGTTGCGGCAGCTCGACCAGCAGGGCGGCCGGCGGCTCGGCGACCTTCTGCAGGGCAGCGAGGGTGAGCAGCTGCCGGCGGTCGCCGACGGGACGACCGGTGAGGCCGTGCAGTCGCTGCAGGGCCTGGCCCTCGTGGTTGTCGAGATGGCAGGCGGGGTGGAACAGCACCGTAAGGCGGCCCCGCCGCTCGGCGTGCACCCGCAGCACGGCCTGCTGCGCCATGGTCCCGCTCGGCAGGTACAGCGCTGCCGGCATCCCGAGCAGCCCGGCGACTTCGGCCTCGAGCTCGGCGACCACGCCCCCGTCGCCGTAGCGGTCGACCGCGGTCTCAGGCGGGATGCTGGCGAGCAGATCACCGGCCCGGATCGGACCGTGGCCGCCCAGGGTTCGGTCGCAGCGCTCACGCAGGGCAGACAGGTCCTCGGTCACCCGCGCATCGTGCCGCACCGCTGCCTTCACCGATCCATCTCGGTGCCGCAGCTGCCCGGGTTGAGCGCGTCTCTGGCACCGGGAACCGGCCGGCTCAGCAGGCGCAGCGGTAGCCCAGCCCGCCGGTGAGGGAGTCCCAGAGCACGTCGTAGGCCGGCTCGGGGTCATCCGGGTCGTGCACCGCGTCGACCAGGTCCGACGGCGTCCCGGCCAGCAGGGCGGTCCACTCGGCCTTGGTGACCTGCGCCTCCGGGACGGTCGCTGCGCCCGCCCGCACCAGCGGCAGGTAGTCGCGCAGGAACGTCCAGCGCACGCCGTCGCGCTGCGGCCCGCTGTCGAAGCCGTCCCCGACGGCGTCACGGTAGGCCAGCAGCGGCAGGTCGACGCCCGCAGCGACCGGCAGCCCGACCCACTTCCAAGCGCGCGTGTTGACGTCCAGCAGCAGCAGCCGCCCCGTTGCGGCGTCCTGGACGAACTCGATCTCGCTGATGCCGTGGTAGCCGAGCTCCTGCAGGACGCGTACGCCCGCCTCGGCGATCTCGGGATCCCAACGGCTGTCGGCCAGGCACGAGGTGCCGAAGTCCGGCGGCCACTGCTCGAGCTTGCGCCCCGTGAAGACCCCGCGGGGCGCACCGCCGGGCGACAGGTAGGACGCCACCGACCAGAAGCCGCCCGGCTCGGTGGCGATCCAGCGCTGTGCGACCAGCGTCAGGCCGTACGCAGCTGCGGCGGAGCACTTCTCGATGAAGGCGGCGCGGTTCTCGACCACGAACACCTTTGCCTGGAAGGCCCGGTAGAAGCCGCGGCTGTCGTCGGGCTTGAGCACGCACGGGTACTCGACCTGCTCGGCGACCTGCTCGGGGGTGGCGTCGCCGTCGAGATACCAAGTCTGGGGGATGGCGACCCCGAGGCTCTCGCAGGCCCGGTAGAGCGCGGTCTTGCCCAGCGCCCGCTGCACCACGTCGTGAGCGGCGAAGGGATAGCGGTAGTGCTCCTCGAGCCGGCTTCGGTGGCGCGCGAGAGTCAGCACCCAGTCGTCGTTGGTGGGCATCAGGACCGGCCGCTCCGCGAACGACGGGCCCAGCGCCAGCAGATGCTCGGCCAGCGCGGCGCCGTCGTCGACATCGGGCCCGGGGACCAGGCCGAGCCCGGTCAGATGTCGCGAGTGCTGGCCGAGCCCGCCGCGCTCGTCGTCGAGCCCGATCACCGGCACCCCCGCGCGGCCGAGCGACCGGGTGACGGCCAGACCGGTGATGTGGGTGTTCATGACCAGGGCGGCGGCGGGGGAGGCGGGCAGGGACTCAGCGAGCACCTGCTGGCCGGCGAGGGCAAGCACCCGGGCAGGTTACGACCGCATGCCGCGGGCCAGACTTGGGTGCATGGCTTCTCGCGCGTACGACCCGCCCGTCCCCCCGCTGCCGCTCCCGCCGGGCCGCACCGTCCTGGTGCCGGGCCGGGGGGAGTTCTTCGTCCGGGACAGCGGGGGCGCCGGCACGCCGGTGCTGCTCGTCCACGGCTGGATGTTCCCGAGCGACCTGAACTGGCTGCACTCCTACGCTCCGTTGGCCCAGGCCGGCTACCGCGTGCTGGCGATGGACCTGCGCGGGCACGGTCGGGGTCTGCGCTCCGGCGAGCCCTTCTCGCTGGCGGCGTGCGCCGATGACGCCGCCGGTGTGCTGACCGCGCTGGAGCTGCCACCGGCCTTGGTCGTGGGCTACTCGATGGGCGGTCCGGTCGCGCAGCTGCTCGCGCAGCGCCATCCGGACAGCATCGCCGGCTTCGTGCTCTGCGCGACCGCGCTGGACTGGAGTGACCCTCGACAGAAGGTCTTCTGGCGCACGATGGGCGGGTTGCGCCTGCTGCTCGGGCTGTTCCCTCTCGGCGCGTGGCGGGTCGGGATGCGCGTCGCGGGAGCACCATCGCAGGAGAGCAACTGGGTCGCCTCGGAGCTCAGCCGTGGCAGCGCCCGCGACCTTGCCGAGGCCGGGCGCGAGCTCGGTCGTTTCGACAGCTCGCCGTGGGCGGGCGCTCTGCCGCAGCCCCGTCAGGTGATCGTCATGACGCGTGACCGGCTCGTCCCGCCGCGCAAGCAACGCGCGCTGGCGGCGGCCCTGGACGTCCAGCCGGTGCTGCTGGACGCCGATCACGATGCCTGCTCCACGGCGCCACGCGAGTTCATCTTGGCGCTGCTGGGGGCGCTGCGCGAGATCTCGGACGCGCAGCGGCGTACGGCCTAGTCCGGCTTGGAGCCGCAGCTGCCCATCCGCACGTCGGCGCAGACCGGGCAGAAGTCCTGGTGGGAAGGAAAGCTCGCTCCGCACGCCGGGCAGACGAAGCGCAGCGGGTCCACGCGCAACAGGAAGCCCCTCACATCCAGGTGCTCCGACAGCGACCCGCGGTGCGCGTCGCAGGCCACCCAGGTCTTCTCCCGGTCCGGCGTGTGCACCTTCGGGTTGTTCCACACCAGCACATGCGAGGCGGGGGAGTGGCAGCCCTTGGCCGAGCAACGCACCTGATTGGCATCCACGGCACCAGTCTGCCTGCTCAGGCGGTCAGCACGCCGATCAGCCGACACGTCCGGCCGTCGTCCGCCCAGGTCAGCTGCCACGGTCCCGGTCCGAGGACCCGCCGCACGTCGCGCACCAGGCGCGCCAGCCTCATCCCCCACGGCGGCAGGGGCGTCCGCCACGGGTCGGCTCCCCGGTGCGCGCGCTGCCACGGCCGGGTCAGCGCGGGCATCAGCAGCGTGCGAACGTCGGCTGCACCGTCGAGCTCGTGCGCCTCGCCCTCGACCGCCCGGACGGTGTCGATGCCGGCCCCCGTCCGGACCCGACCGGCGTGGACGGACGCGACCGCCCGCAGCACCAGCACGTCGCCCTCTCGCGCTGCAGCCCCGAGCGCTGACGGGTCAACCGCGGCCAGGCGTACGCCCGCGTGGGTGCCCAGCACCCGCAGCGTCACGGCCTCACCCGCGGCGAGGGGGCCGGGGTCGTCGTGGCCGGCGAGCAGGACCGCGCCGACGGGCACCGCCAGGCCGGCCGTACGGCAGCGGGCAAGCAGCGCGGCCTCGGGGTGCAGCCCGGCCGGGACAGGTTCGCGAAGGGGATGCAGCCCGGGGGGCAGTAGGGGAGTCACGCTCTGAGCCTGCCGTACCGTTGCCGCCCGTGGATCTCGAGAGGCGCCGGATCGAGGTGCAGTGGATTGCGGCGGAGTACCGCCAGCGAGCCCGCGGCCGCTGGTCGCTGCGCAAGGTAGGCAAGATCGGCCGCAAGGCGGTCGTGCTCGGCTGGCCGACGGTCGACGCGACCGATCTGGAGGTCGGCGACGACTTCAAGATCTGGTCCGGCCATCGCAAGACCCTCATCAGCGGCTGGGGCCGGTTGCGTATCGGCGACCGGGTCTTCATCAACTGCGGGTCGGTGGTCATCTCGGTGCTGGAGGTGACCATCGGTGACGACGTGGCGCTGGCCAACGAGGTCTACATCATGGACAGCAACAGCCACGGTGTGGAGGGCCGCCCCCATGTCGAGGCGCCCGTCCACATCGGCGACGGCACCTGGGTCGGCGCCCGCGCGATGATCCTGCCGGGCGTCACGATCGGCAAGAGGGTTGTCGTGGCCGCCGGCTCGGTGGTCACCCGGGACGTCCCGGACGACTGCCTGGTGGCCGGCAATCCGGCGCGGGTAATCCGGACGCTGGACTACCCGGCGGGGTGCCGGCGGGCCTGGCATGACGCGTGGGGTTGCCCCTGCCCCAAGCTCGTGGCGGCGCCGGAGGCGGCCGAGATCGCCGGAGATGTCCACTGGTGACCGATGGTAAGCGGGCGGAGGCAGCGGGTAGACCTGTTGCATGACCGACGAGCCCGTCCCGGCCGGAACGACCCTGCCCGAGCAGAGCCGGTGGCGGCGTCGGCCGTCCAGGGGCACGGTCCTGCTGGGTGTGGGCCTACCGCCGCTAGTCATCCTGCTGGCCGTGCTGGGGCTCTACGTCGCCACCGACGTCCCCCGCCCGGAGAGCCTGGCGATGCCGCAGGTCTCGGTCATCACCTACAGCAACGGCGCAGAGCTGGGTCGGGTCGGCGCTCAGAACCGCATCGAGGTGCCCTTGGGCAAGGTGTCCAAGCCCGCACAGCAGGCGGTGCTGGCCGCGGAGGACCGGGAGTTCTACTCCGAAGCGGGGGTCTCCCCGAAGGGGATCGTGCGCGCCGCACTGTCGAACCTGCGCGGGGGCGGCGGCACACAGGGCGCGTCCACCATCACCCAGCAGTACGCCAAGAACGCCTACCTCACCAAGGAGCGGACCTACAGCCGCAAGCTCAAGGAAGTGGTCATCGCCTCGAAGCTGGACCGGTCATACAGCAAGGACCAGATCCTCGAGTTCTACCTGAACACGGTTTACTTCGGACGGGGTGCGTACGGCATCGAGACGGCCTCCCAGACCTATTTCGACGTGCCGGCCGCCGAGCTCACCGCCCCGCAGGGCGCGGTGCTCGCGGCGCTGCTGAAGTCCCCGTCCGCGCTGGACCCGGCCAAGAACCCCGAGCAGGCCAAAGCCCGCTGGAGCTACGTCATCGACGGGATGACGCAGAAGGGCTGGCTCGACGGTGCCGCGCCGGCCTATCCGCAGGTGCGCCCGCGGACCACGGGCGACAGCCTGGCCGGCCCGGAGGGTTACCTGGTCCAGCAGGTCCAGGACGAGCTCGAGGCTCAGGGGATCACCGAAGGGCGGGTGCGCTCGGGTGGCCTGCGCGTCATGACCACTCTCGACCAGAAGGCTCAGGCAGCGGCGGTCAAGGCGGTCCGTGAGGTCACCGGCGAGCAGGCCCCCGAGGGCGTACGCCGGGCTCTGGTGGCCGTCGAGCCGCTCACGGGACGCATCGTCGCGGAGTACGCCGGCGACGACTACGTCACCCGCCCGTTCAACGACGTGACCCAGGGCATCGCGCAGGCGGGCAGCACCTT
>JBBPYI010000090.1:0-5260 GCA_038200075.1 Mycobacteriales bacterium | reverse complement strand
TGAAGTTCTGCGCGCTCTTCTCGTAGACCAGGTTGCCGTGCCGGTCGCCGTAACGGGCGTGCACCAGGGCGAAGTCGGTGCGGATGGCCCGCTCGAGCACGTAGTCCTGCCCGTCGAACTCGCGCACCTCCTTGGGGTCGCTGGCCAGCGCCACCCCGCCGGCGCCGTCGTAGCGCCGCGGCAGGCCGCCGTCGGCGACCTGGGTGCCGACTCCGGCCGGGGTGTAGAAGGCCGGGATGCCGGCCCCGCCGGCCCGCAGCCGCTCCGCGAGCGTGCCCTGCGGGGTGAGCTCGACCTCCAGCTCGCCGCCGAGGAACTGCCGCTCGAACTCCTTGTTCTCCCCGACGTAGGAACCGGTGGTGCGACGGATGCGGCGCGCGGCGAGCAGCGAGCCCAGGCCCCACTGGTCGACGCCGCAGTTGTTGCTGACGGTCTCGAGGTCGGTCACGCCCGCCTCGAGCAGGGCATCGATGAGCGCCTGCGGGATGCCGCACAGGCCGAAGCCCCCGACGGCGAGCGATGAGCCGTCGGTGATGTCGGCGACGGCCTCGGCGGCGCTGGCGACCTGCTTGTCCATACGCGGACCCTAGAGCAGGACCGGTGGTGCACGATGGAGACCATGACGGCGCCCCTGGTGCTGCGGCCCGACGCAGCGACGACCTGGCGCCCGCAGCTCCCGGTCGACGTGCGCCGGACGCTGTCGCCGCTGGCACGGGGGCGGGCCGACCCGACCCACCGACTGAGCGAGGACGGCGCGCTGTGGCGCACCACGCTCATGCCGACCGGGGCCGCGACCTACCGCCTGAGCCAGCGCGGTCTGCACGAGATCGACTGCCAGGCCTGGGGGCCCGGGGCCGAGCAGGTCGTGGCGGGGCTGCCGGATCTGCTGGGGGGTCGCGACGCCGCCGACGGCTTCGTGCCAGGTCACCCGCTGCTGGCCGATTCGGCCGCGAGGCACCCCGGCCTGCGCATCCCCCGGACCGGACGGGTGATCGAGGCGCTGGTGCCGGCCGTCCTGGAGCAGAAGGTCACCGGCAAGGAGGCGCGGGCGGCGTTCTGCGCCCTGGTGCGGCAGTACGGCGCCCTGGCCCCCGGCCCCGCGCCCGACGGCATGCGGGTGCCGCCCGAGCCCGAGGTCTGGCGCCGGGTGCCCTCCTGGGCCTGGCACCGGGCCGGCGTCGACCCCAAGCGCAGCCGCACCATCTGCCAGGCCATGCCGTATGCCGCCCGGCTCGAGCAGGCCGTCGGCATGGCGCCGGCCGACGCGGCCCGCCGGCTGTCGGCCGTGCCGGGGATCGGGGTATGGACCGTCGCCGAGATCGCCCAGCGCGCGCTCGGCGACACCGACGCGCTCAGCGTCGGCGACTACCACCTGTCGCAGAACGTCGGCTGGGCCCTGGCCGGCCGGCCCCTGGACGACGCCGGCATGGTGGAGCTGCTGGACCCTTGGCGGCCGCATCGCTACCGCGTCGTACGCCTGCTGGAGTGCAGCGGCGTCTCCAAGCCGCGCTTCGGTCCGCGCCTGACGATCCAGGACCACCGGTCGCACTGACCGGGCGGCTCGCCCTGCTCGCGCTGGTGCTGGCGGCTGGCTGCGCCTCCCCTGAGCAGCCGCCGTCGTCGGTGGCCGGCACCAGTACGGCGGAGTCGGGCGCGCCGTGCGTGGCGCCCTCGCCGCTTGACGCCGCGTCCGTACCGCCACCGCCGGTGGACCTGCCGCGGGGCTCGGAGCTCACCGACGTCCGTCAGGTCGCGGACCAGCGGTTGGTGACCGGCCGGGTACCCGCCACGGTGGAGCAGGTGCTGGCGCACTTCCGGGCCGCGGAGGGCTTCGTGGTGTCGCGGGACGAGGACGAGGGGCGTTCCGGCGAGCTGCAGCTGTTCGGCGCGGCCGGCACGGTCGGCGTGACCGTGGCACGTTTGACCTGTCCGCCCGGTCAGACCGGCTTCACCCTCGCTGTGACTCAGCCGTCACCCGCGGGCTAGGGTCCAGTGCCTCGTCGCCTGGAGCTGCGACGAAGGTGAACATTGCATGACGCAAACTGCCGTCGCAGGACTCAAGACGTTTGTAGCGAATTGTCTGGTTGTTGGCTCGCGAGAGCGAGCGACGTCGCAACCCTTCCGCCGGAAGCGTGCGGCTTACATGAAAGCCTCATCATGCGTCGACGTCTCACCCTCGGATTCTCCTCGTTCGCCCTTCTCCTGGTCGCTACTGGCACCTCGCAAGCTCAAGTTTGTGAGTACAGCGCGCAGCTTCTGGACGGGATCAGCAGGTCCTGCCCGTCTAGTCCGGGAGGTGCTGGCAACAACTGTCCTGGCGGGGGAACCGGCTGTCGGGGTTGATCTTCAACTAGGGAGCGCTCACCTGGGCTGCCGGCCCTCGCTGGGCCGGTAGCCCAGAGGATCCTCCTGCAAGCGATCAACACGATAGGCCGTCATGGTTCTGGAGGTTGCGTGCCACCGGATTTGCTTGAAGGGACGCCGTTACGTATCACGTCTCGATACCGCCTCCTGGCGTGGGCGCTACTACTCGCTGGCTGCCTAGCAGCTCTTCTCCTGGTGCGAGATTCCGCGGAGCCCGTGCCTACGCTTCGCGTCGCGCTCACGGAGCGCTTCGGACCCCTCGCGGAGCAGGCAACCGCAACCGGCACGGGGCAGCGAGTCCTTGAGTGGCCGTTGGGCGTGCGCAACCAGGGTGCGGGAGCCTTCGACGTTATCGCCGCCCGTGCAGGAGGTCTGCGCTTATCCGGTCGCGTGAACGTGCGGCCCGGCGAAGAGGCGGAGGTCCGCATGCGCCAGCTCGTCGACTGCGGCGAACGCCCTGCTCTCGACCAGGACCCGGACTTCGTGACACTGACCGTCAAGGACGCGCTCGGTCAGGTGCGGTCCGTGCGCCTGCGGCATGCCTACAAGCCCTCCTACCTGGCTTCGGTGGCTCGGTACATCTGCGGCTTCGTGGAGCCAGCGTCTGCCATCACGGTCCGGGCAGCCTCGTGGTCCGTAGCGGGCAGCACCGGATCACTCGAGCTCCTGGTGATGAACTCCGGCAGGGAGCCGGTCGAGCTGCTCGCGGTGACCTCGCAGGTCGGTTGGTCTGTCGGTCTGCCGAGCCAGGACCAACCCGTGACCAGTCTCGAGCTGCCACCTGCGCGGAGTGCGGACACGGCCTCGACGACCGCCGTGACGCTCACGATTACCCGCGCCTGTGATGGATTCGTGGCGTCGTCGAAGGCGGACACGCGGCAGGACAACGTCAGCTTCCGTGTCGCATCCGCTCTCTATCCCGAGCCGGCGGAGCTCCAGGTGCAGGTGTTCGAGGACGTCTCGCCCTCGCCGCTTGCCGGTTTCAGGGCTTGCTGAGGCCTGCGGTTCGGCAGGGTCTCTGGCCGGCTCCGGGTCAGCCGTGGAACCCCAGGTTCTTCGCGATGTCGCGCTGCGACATCGCCTGCGTCCGGGCGGCTCGGGCAGCGGCGTGATCGTGACTGTCGCTGCGCTTCAGTCGGCGGCTCAATCCCACGCAGACGACAACAAGGGCGAGGGCGATAAGGATGAGTATCAGCCAAGAGGTCATGTCTTTGAGTATGCGCTCCTCGTCAACGAAGGACGACGCAGTCCGCAGGGTCGCGCGCCGGCCGGTCGGGCGGCGGGGCAGCCGGATAGCCGACAGCGACGGCGCCCATCGGCTGCCAGTTCGGATCGAGCTCAAGCACGTCGCGCACCACGTCAGGGCAGAACAGCGTGCTGCTGACCCATGCGCTGCCGAGGCCCTCGGTCGCCAGCTGCACCAGGAGGTTCTCGATGCCGGCGCCCATCGCCAGCAGGAAGAGCCGCTCCTCGGCTTGGGCGCGACGCGTGTCGGGATAGCCGTGCGCGCCGTCGGCTACCAGGCACGGCACGACGAGGTACGGCGCGCCGCGCAGCACGTCGCCCCGGCGCAGGCGGCGCGCCACGGCGGCCTCGTCGAAGCCGTCGGCACGCAGGTCGGCCGCCCATCGCTGCGCCATCGCGTCGAGCAGCTGCGTTGCCCGTTCCTCGATGAGAACGAAGCGCCACGGGGTCGTGTGGTGCGGTGCGGGAGCGGTCACCGCCGCAGCGACCGCGCGCAGGACGACGTCGCGGTCGACGGGCCGGTCGGCGAAGGCCCGGACCGTGCGCCGCAGCGCGACCGTCACCTGCTGCGCCTCGGTCGTGCCGAGCCGGAACCAGTCCTGTGCGGCCGACCGCACCAGTGCCGTCGCGTCGCGACCGTCGTCTGACAGGGCGAGGCCGCGCACCACCGCCACCGGCACGCTGTCGGCTTTGCCCTTGACCAGCTCGGCGGCTGCCGCCAGTTCGTCGGCGACGGCGATCTCGGTGACCTCCAGGACCGCCCCGAAGGTGTCGGTCGTCCCGCGGGCGTCCCGGACCGGTGCGAGCCCTGCCACGCCGATCGCCTGGTCGACCTGCCCGACCCGCCACGGCCGGCCCATCGTGTCGGAGACGACGACGGCGACCTGCCGCCCGGTCAGCGCGTGCAGCCGGTCGCGGAGGTCGCGTGCGCTGGCGTCGGGATCGACCGGCAGCAGCGCGACCTCGTCTCCGCGCACGTTGCTGGCGTCGACCCCTGCGGCGGCCAGGACCAGGCCGTTGCGGTTCTGGGCGATGACGGTGCTGCCCCGCCGGGCTACCACGCGGACCGTCTCGTCGGCGACGGCGGCCAGCCGTACCGTCTCCCGGTCGGTGCCCGCCGGCACCGGAACCAGCCGTCCCTCGGCCTTGCTGAGCAGCTTGCTGGTGACGACCACGACGTCACCGTCCTCGAGCGCCACGGCGGCCACGAGCAGGGCCGCGACGTCATCACCTGGCCGCACGTCCGGCAGACCCTCGACACCGAGGACTGCGTACTCAGGCACCCGCGAGGTCCAGCGCGGCCCGCGCCATCGCGGCGGTGGCGGCGAGGTCGCTCATGAGCAGCGGCGCCGCCCGGACCTCGACGCCGGGGACAGTTGTGCCCTCGTCGGCGGTGTCGACGAGCCAGCCATCCAGCAGCCCGCCCTCGCTACGCGCACCGTAGTGGCGACCGACCGCCTCGGCAGAGGTCTGGACCCCGATCGCGTCCAGACAGGCGTCGGCCATGCCGCGTACGGGTGAGCCGCCGATGATCGGGGCCAGGCCGACGACGGTCTTGGCGGACAGGGCCTCGCGGATCCCCGTGACCTGCAGGATCGTCCCGATGCTGACAACCGGGTTGCTGGGCGGGAAAAGCACCACGTCGGCGGCG